>DATGOS010000158.1:0-3428 GCA_035305725.1 Cyclobacteriaceae bacterium | reverse complement strand
CTCCGAGCACCCAGGCGGATGGTTTGTTGATGGTCAAGGCTTTTGCCCCTGAATCCGTGGTCAGGCGGTTAGGATGATAATCATTGATCACGGTGACCAGCACGGTAAGCGCAGGATCGAAGTCATCAAAGACTGTTTCGTTTTTTGCGCCTCCGATGACCATGTATTGTCGGTCCATAAACAAATAACTGCCCACCTGCACGTCCGTTAGTCCCGGAACTTCGGCCATAATATCATACGTACCGGTACCACCCCCGCTGAATATCTCCATGTTCAAGCCGGCGGCTTTCATCATGTCATAGGTCTCTACCACAGGTTCAAAAGTTTTCAAAGCCTGAGCCCTTCTTTTCTCAAAGCCCATTACATGTTGCACCGCTCCATCATAGGCGAGTATCCCGCGAAACCGCAAATTGGGCATTTTGTCCACCATCTGGGCAAGCGTCAGGGCAGGCTTGCCCAAGGCGACGCCCGACCTCCTGATCACGTCCAGGTCCACCACGACATCTGCGACGACCCCGGCAGCTTTGGCCGCCTCCTGAAGGTCTTTTACATTTTGCGGATTGTCCACCGCCTGTACAAACCCAGGATATTGTTTCCGCAGCGCCATGGCTTTTTTAATTTTCGGCGGCGTTACGTTCACTCCGGTCATCAGCACATCCGGTATCCCGTTGGCAAGCATCACTTCCGATTCGGAAAGTTTGGCGGCGCAGATGCCGAGCGCACCCGCCTCAAGCTGCATTTTTGCGAGCGCGGGGCACTTGTGGGTTTTGACATGGGGTCTGACCCCTACGCCGGTGCCCTGCAGGCGGGTATGGACTGTTTTAATGTTCTTTTCCAGCTTGTCCAGGTCCACACACATCGCAGGACTGTCAAGGTCCCATTTTGAAGTGCCTATGACGTTTTCCAGTTCCTTTTCCCTGGCGCTAAGGGAAGGGGTACAAAACATGGCTGCTCCGGCCACGGCTGAGGTCTGCAGAAATTTTCGGCGGTTGAATTGTCTGGACATATTTGGAGAAGTTTAAATAGAAGGTATAAATGTAGCATTTATCTTGAAAAGAAAAATCCTTCGGCTGTTTTTATTGCCAGGCGCAAAAGATATTATGTCTGAACTATTACCATAAGCGTTTTATCAGCCTTCAGCGATGATTTTATGGAATTTGCGAATGTTTTCGTTTTAATTCAGAATGTGGAAAATCATTCCCCATCATCTTTGGTGTCGGTATAAGTAGGTTTAGGCGGCTCATGGGTCAAGGGTTCCTGATACCCTCTCCTTCTAATATTGCTAAAATAAAATTATGGCTTAAAAAAAATGATTGGTACAAGTGATTTATATCATAAATGTCGTGTGGGCTGGTATAACGTTTGTTAGAAAAATAACCATTATAAGGTTTATTGTCCTTCAAATCATCCAGATGGTATAAGATAAAAGACATATGAGCGATTCAAAAACAAACAACCCGCAGGAACAGTATCCGAAACCGCCTTACCCGGAGCAAAAACAACAGGTGCCCGGCACCGAGGATGAAATGCGCCCCGAAGCGGATCATGGGGAGGACAGTTACAAGGGCTCCGGAAAACTTGCCGGGAAGAAAGCCATAATCACCGGGGGCGACTCAGGAATCGGAAGGGCCGTGGCCATTGCATTTGCCCGAGAAGGGGCGGATGTTCTAATTTCTTATCTCAGCGAGGACGAGGACGCGGAGGAAACAGCTAAATACATCACGGCGGAGGGAAAACAGGCCGTATTGGTGAAAGGCGACATCAGCGAGGAAGCACAGTGCAAAGAAGTGGTGCGGCGGGCCGTAGAGGAATTTGGGAGAATAGACATTTTGGTCAATAATGCCGCTTATCAAATGGCAAGGGAAAGTCTTGAGGAGGTAAGCAGCGAGGAATGGGATTACACCTTCCGGACCAACATTTATTCCATGTTTTACCTGTGCAAGGCAGCCAAACCACATATGAAGCCGGGCAGCACCGTGGTGAATACCACCTCCGTCAATGCTTATGTTCCCAAACCCATCCTTGTTCCCTATGCCGCCACAAAAGGCGCGATTCAAAATTTTACCGCCTCACTGGGACAACTGTGGGCAGACGACGGGATCCGCGTAAACTGTGTCGCTCCGGGTCCTGTCTGGACTCCCCTTATCCCGGCCACCATGCCCGAAGAAAATGTAAAAACGTTTGGGGAAAATACGCCCATGAAACGGGCAGGACAACCCGCTGAACTGGCACCCATATATGTTTTGTTGGCCTCTCAGGATTCCAGCTATATGACGGGGTCCACGGTACAGGTAACTGGGGGAACGCCTACGCTTTAACTGTTGCCGGAAATTTTAAAAAAGCATGCTAAGAAATATTTTGCTCAAAATGCTCCTCGGCAAGACCCGAAGAGCGGAATATTTGGCGTATCCAAACCAGCAACAAACCATTCGGGAATACCTGCAATATCTGGAACTGAAAACCCATCTTCCAGTATCCCACATCGTTAAACAAAACAATATCCGAAAATATGCGAGGGAGCACGGCTATCAGATTCTAGTGGAAACAGGCACTTACTTGGGGGATATGGTTGAAGCCCATAAAGGTAATTTCCGGCAACTGTTTTCTATTGAACTTAGCGAGGAACTTTACCGTAAGGCGGCTGAACGTTTTAAAAAAGACAGCCAAGTCACCATCCTTAACGGAGACAGCGGAATGGTTTTGAAAAAGTTGCTCCCGGATATTCTTGAACCCGCTCTTTTCTGGTTGGATGGCCATTATTCTTCGGGGATCACTGCCAAAGGTGATGTCAATACGCCCATTATAGAAGAGTTGAAAACCATATTTGGATCTGCTTACCGGCACGGGGTTTTAATTGATGATGCACGGCTTTTCGTGGGCGAAGATGATTATCCTACCCTAAACGACTTATGCGCCCTTGTCACCGCACATGCTCCTGAGAGAACCATAACCGTGGCGGATGATATCATTAGAATTCTTTAATCCCGGGATCACTTCAACAATTGCAAGACCGATTCCCATATTTCCGGGTCCACCGGGACCCCCGTCGTAAGATTTTCCTTTCGGGTTTGCAGCGTTTGCTCCCCCGGATACCGGACGTCTTTTTCAGCAAAAGTAGCTGAGGATTTAAAGTGGCCGACGATTTTGTTCGCCTTTTCCTCCAGACCGGATATACCCAACAACGGGGGATAAATGGCCATAAATACCTGGGAAATATTATGTTCCGGATCACGGTCAATTTCATGGGTGGCGTTGCCGTCTGCCAACACAGAAGCCAGTAAATCCAGCGACAGGGCCAGTCCCGCCCCTTTCCAAAGTCCAATAGGTAAAGCCAGTTCTTTTTCGAGTATTACTGCCGGATCCTTGGTAAGATCGCCTTCCCCATCAAAACCGGCTTCAAACGGCATGGGCCTGTTTTCTTTTAAATA
>DATGOS010000157.1:0-3876 GCA_035305725.1 Cyclobacteriaceae bacterium | reverse complement strand
CCTTTTGCGATGTGGACAGTTGGACAGCACCGGGTTGAACCTGCTCCAAAAAAGCCTGAATGCTTGAAATGCTTAGCGGTTGCAAGGGCTTTTCGTCGGCATGTATAAAGTGAAGGGAGGTGTGGAACGGTCCCGTCCGTTGCTTAGCCTTTGCTACTTCTTCTTCTACGGTTTTAAAATCCGCGATGGTAAGGGCTCCGGGTGCGGCCGACGCCCCCAGTCGTGGTGCCCCCGGCAGGGGGTCCGGTGGGCCCTTCACTTCCGGTGCCGTAGCATATTCTATCATGAGCGTCCTGGGAAGGATCAGGCGGGCAATATCGGCATCGCCAAACTCGGTCAGCAATCCGGCGACGTTCCTGTAAATGGGTTCTTCCCAGACTTTGGTCCGGTCCGAAAAATAACCGCTCACCAGGGCCACGTCGATCCGCTCATCCAGTGCCGCGCTGTACAATCCCAACAATGCGCCTTCACCCCAACCTAAGACCCCGATTTTTAAAGGCGACTGTTCATTTTGATTGGCCATCCAATCCACCGCCGCAATGATTTTTTGGACTTCATAGCCGATGATGTGCCGGCCAAAGGTATAGGCTTGGCGGTATATCCATTCCCGGTGGGGTTGATTGGTAAAGCGCCCCATCCTTTCGCTGCCTGAGCCTGCCACCTCTCGGCTTATAATGGTTGGGATGATTACCTGGCAGCCATTTTCCGCCAGTATCCGTGCATACTGGCCATTTTTAGGTATTCCCGGACTTGTGCCTATAAGCATTTCTGGCGTCTGGTCCGCATCCGGAATCGCCACAATCCTGCCTTTGACCACGCCTTTTGGCTGAAGCAGCAAGCCTTCTCCATGGACGCCCGCAAACACTTCCCACTGAACCGCATAGGCAATGAACCGGTCGTTTTCGGCTACTTTTTCGGGATTGCCGCCGGTGACCTTATACTGCATCTCAATATCAAAATTAATCTCATCCACCGCCCCGATCATTTGACCAAACCGCCTGCGGTTGTCCGCAACGGACTGAACATAGGCCGTTTTACTGGAAAAATCGGGTGTCCACTTTGAGAGACGCTTTTCACTGGAAAGTGCAAGCTCCCGGTCCATAAACCTGGTAATCCCGTCTACCATGAGGGTAGAGTAGTCTGCTTCTCCCTGCAAAGGCTGACTGGGAAAGCGGGAGCCCTCCTGTGCTTTTACCTGATGAGAAGGCAGAAGGAAAGTTAATAGAATAAGCACAAAACCGGGAATCGCTGCTTTTTTTAAATTCAATTGTACTCGCATAATATTGCTGGTCCCCGAAGATTAGTTGTAACCGGGATTTTGTCTCAAATTTTTGTTGACATCAAGTTCTCTGAGCGGAAGTGGCCACAAATTGTTAAACTCGTTGAATTCAAGACTTCCCAAGATCAAGTGGCCCTGAGGGTTTATGGCGTACTGGCCCTGGTAATTGCCGGGGTTGTCAGTAATTTTCATTCCGTAAAGTTCCTGGCTTGCTTCCTCCTGAAGCAAACCCCATCGTTTTAGGTCAAAATATTCAATGCCTCCCTCAAAGGCAAGTTCGACGGCCCTTTCTCTTCTGACAATTTCCCTTAGCAGTTCCGGATTCGTCTCCGTGACCGGAGGCATGCCTACGGCCTCTCTTTGGCGTATCCTATTGATGGTATTGTCCAACAAGCTTTGATCAATGGCATTGCCGGCCTCCAGTTCCGACTCCAGGCGGCTTAAAAGGACTTCAGCAAACCGAATTTGGGGATAGTCGCCGCCATAGTACTGGCTGTTGCCTTCATAGTTGCGATCCCAGAATTTTTGTAGAATGTACCCCGAGATATTTGGGCCCGTCTGTCCGGTTTTGGCAATGGTTTCCGGGTCACCCTGAAAAGTCTCACCGAAAACTTCCGAATAGCCTGTGATCAAAACGGTGGCGTACAGTCGGGGATCGCGGTTGTCGAACGGATTTTCCGGATCATACAAATCCGATTCCCCTATCGGGTTGCCGTCGATCATGGGAAACTTGTCCAATACGTGTTGGAATACATTGCAGGCATTAAAACCACCATACACGGAGCTTTTTATGGTGTGTTGGGACATGGCTTCTCCCATCTCGTTTTCCATATACTGGTTGGCGTAGATGACTTCATTGTTGTTTTCTCCCTCATCCTCAAAAAGTTCTTTATATCGGGGATCGATTTCGTATCGGCCAAAATCCATAATTTCTTTATATGTCGCGGCGGCTTCAGGCCATCTTTGCTCCGACATCAGCAACCTGCCTTTAAGGGCCAGGGCGGCTCCCTTTTCCGCCCTTCCCATCGCAGCGGGTGCATGCTTTAGCGGAAGTTCGGCTGCTGCGGCGGTCAGTTCCTCCAAAATAAACTCCACCAGCGCTTCTTTTGGAGCTTGGCTGATGGTATTGGCTTCATCAAAGGTAAGGGTGTGGGTAACTAATGGGACATTTTCCCAAAGCTGAAGTAGCCAAAAGTAGGTGAAGGCTCTCAAAAACCTTACCTCTCCTTTCATTTCGGCTTTTCGTTCCCCATCCATATCCACCTCATCAATGTTTTCCAGGAAATAATTTGCCCTGGCAATCTGCCGGAATGATTTGGTCCACAAGGTCGTGATGGAACCGTGAGTGGGACTGATTTGCCGTTCCCGCGCCCAGCCGAAGTCTCTCCAACTGGAATATCCTGCCCAGGAGGACATCCAGATCATGCTTTTGTCATAATTGCCGAGACGCTCGCCCGATCGGTCATAGTAGGTGCTGTACACGCCCATCAGCGCCTGGTGTGCTTCCTCTTCGGAATTCCAAAATATTGCCTCACTTATCGAAGTTTTGGGATTTTCCGTCAAATAATCCTCGCTACATCCGGCCAACACCAAAAACAGCAGGAAAAGTACAATATAAGGGTTACGGTATTTTAGTTTTATATATAAAGTTATCATTTCCGTTGGCTTTAAAATTGAACATTCAGACCCAGGCTCCACATTCTTGTAACCGGATAATAGCTGGGATCATAACCTCCGGTAGTTGTCATTTCCGGATCCCATCCCCTATAATAACTGTCAAAGGATTTGAGGTTTTCCCCACTCACGAATACCCGCAAATGGTTAATAAAGGTCCGTCCCAAAAGGTCAGGGGAGAGGTTATACCCCAGTTGAAGGGTCTTGATCCGGAGGAAACTGGCATTCCTGGTCCAGAAGTCCAGGTTTACATCCCAGGGGTATTCGTGCAGGGCCATTTCCAGTCGTGGATATTTTGCATACCTGTCGGGATTTTCTTCGGTCCAGCGGTTGTCCACATGCCATTGCTGGATATTGCCGTTGTTGTTGAAGGCCTGTTCTTTTCCCTGAATTAGCTTTTTCAATCCGGCCTGGCCCTGGAGTTGTACGTAAAAATCAAAGCCCTTGTAGTCTGCAGTTATGCCCAAACCAAAAGAATATTTAGGAAACATGTTTCCAATAATGGTACGGTCATCAGCGGCTGTAATTATCCCGTCCGGCACACCGTTTGGACCGCTGATGTCCCTGAACCGCGGGAATCCCGGTTTGGCGGTATAGTTCTGGGTGGGATAGGTGGCGATATCCTCCGCGTCCATAAAGAGCCCATCTGTCTTAAACCCATAAATGGACTGCATTGACTCACCAATAAAAAGGCCTTTACCGATATCCTGTTCAACACCTGCCAGATCAAGTACCTTGTTCTGGTTGACCGAAAAATTTGAAAACAGGCTGTAATTAAAAGTGCCTATCGCGTTTTTATGGTTGAGTTCGAATTCAAAGCCCTTGTTTTCCACCTCGCCGGCGTTTTGTTCTCCCACGGACATGCCCAATACCCCCGAGACCGACAGACTATAAAGGATGTTTTCGGTTCTTTTGTAATAGTA
>DATGOS010000156.1:0-3036 GCA_035305725.1 Cyclobacteriaceae bacterium | reverse complement strand
AAGTACGGCTACCATGCCGCCATGGATTCCGTGCTGAAACTCCGGCCGGAGGAAATCAGCAGCCTCTGGAAGACCGCCATGGAACGGCATTATAACCCACTTATGAAAGATACCATGGCAGTGGCTGGAGAGAGGTTGTTGCCTTTGGGCGAATCGGGTTCCATCAATATCTCCCCCGTGTACAGCCCGGATGCAAAGTATGTAGCTTTCATTTCCGAAAAAGATGTGCTTTCTATAGACATTCATTTGATGGAGGTGAACAGTGGGCGCGTGGTCAGAAAACTTTCCGGTGCGACCAGATCCTCCCATATTGACGATTTCAACTACATTGAATCGGTAGGAACGTTTTCTCCTGACAATTCCCTCTTTGCGTATACCGTCGTCAGCAAGGGCCGGAATTACCTGGCCGTGGTGGATGTGGAAAGCGGGAAAACCGTGCAAAACATACCCATGCCCGGACTGCCTGTCTTCAACAATCCAAGCTGGTCCCCGGACGGCAGGTACATTTTGATGTCGGGACTGGTGGAGGGGCAAAGCGACCTGTACCTGTATGACTATCATGCCCAAAAACTGGAAAGACTGACCAACGACCAATATTCGGACATCCACGCGACCTGGTCATCGGACGGCAACACCATCGTCTTTGCCTCCGACAGGGGAAAGGACACCGACTTCCGGTATTTTAGGTTTGGCAGTTTCCGGCTATGTCTGCTTGATGTACAGACCCGCAGCATTGAAGTGATGGATATATTTCCGGGGGCCGACAATTTGCACCCACACTTTTCTCCCGACAATGAGCGCCTGTTTTTCCTTTCCGATGCCGACGGCTTCCGAAACCTGTATGAATATGATTTGGAAACCAACACCGTTTACCGGAGAACCAGATATTTTACGGGCATCAGCGGGATAACGAAGTTTTCCCCGGCACTTACCCTAGCCAGAAACAACAACGCCCTGGCCTATTCCCTGTACCGGGATGGGAAGTATACCATTTACCGAACAGAAACCGAAGATCCGGATTTTGTCCGGGAAAAAATGAATACCCGCCAGGTAAACTTCCTCGCCGCCACCCTTCCCCCTGCCGGTGAGTATGGTGACCAGCAAAACAAACAGTATTTCAACCCTTCCCAGGTGGAACAGTTAATGGCCAGGGACTCGCTCTTTGATGAGGTTCCGTTGAAACCCAGATTTCAGTTGGACTATATCGGAAACCATACCATCGGAGTTTCTGCAGGCAGGTTTGGCACGGGATTGACAGGAGGGATAAACGCCATGTTTTCAGACATTCTGGGCACACAAACCCTGTTCGGAGCCTTTGCCCTGAACGGCGAAATTTACGACCTTGGCGGACAGTTGGCCTACCTCAACCAGAAACGGATATTTCAATGGGGCGCCAGCCTTTCCTACGTTCCGTACCGCTCCGCGGCCCTCAGCTATTTCCCGGACGAGATCAACTATGGGGACACAACACTTCAGGTGCTGCATGAGGCACTGGATATTTTAAGGACATACGAGGCACAGGTGGGCTTGTTTGCCTACTACCCTTTCTCCATGCAGCGAAGGGTTGAAGCCACGGCGTCTTTTGCCCGGTATCATCACCGGCTGGACCGGCTGAGCAATTACTATTACCAGGGCATATTCGCGGGTGCGGAACGGGAAAAGCTGCCCGTGCCGGACGGATTTAATCTGGCCCGTCTGGAGGCGGCTTTTGTCGAAGACAATGCCACTTTTGGGCTGGTGGGGCCGCTGGACGGACGGCGCGTCCGCTTTTCGGCAGAGCAGTTCCTCGGGGCGGCTGACTTCAGGGCGTATCTGGGGGATTACAGGCAATATTTTCGGCTGAGGCCTTTTTCCTTTGCGCTTAGGCTTTACCATTACGGAAGGTATGGAAAAAGTGAGGACAGTGAACTGCTTCCGCCTTTGTTTTTGGGATTTCCTACCCATATCCGGGGCTACAGCGGCAATTCATTTTCCAGAAACTCCTCCATCGAAACCGGAGGGTTTAACATAAACCAATTGATGGGAAGCAGGATATTTGTTTCGAATGCTGAGCTCAGGCTGCCATTTACCGGGCCGGAGAGGCTGTCTTTGATCCACTTCAACCTGCTCCCCTCGGAGCTGGCTTTGTTTGTGGACGGAGGTATTGCCTGGGATTCCAAAGGGTATGTCAATCCGGAAGTGAACAACGTGGCCAATATCGACCGGAGGCCGGTGTTCAGCGGTGGTCTGTCCCTGCGCGTGAACGTGCTCGGCTATCTGGTGGTCGAACCCTATTATGCGGTTCCGCTGCAAAGAAACTTTGAGGGCGGTGAGTTTGGGGTAAATTTTGTGCCGGCGTGGTAGAAGGCGTTAGGGGTAAGGCATAAGGAGTAAGGGGTTAATGCCGATAAATGGGCTGATGGCGAGATTAGCGTTAGCCTGTTAGCCATGGAGACTTGCAACCGAAAAAAGGGGTGTGCGGCATTTATATGAAGCCGCTCTGTAATACCTCTGCGAACCTTGCGAAAACCTTTGCGTCCCTTGCGGTAAAAAACACTTAACCGCAAAGCACGCCAGGGGACGCGCAATGGGCGCAAAGAAAAAGCCTTCGCAAGCCTTTGCGCACCCTGCGGTAAATAGGGTTTGGGTTCATAACAATTATCGTCCCCCTTAGCCACTCGGTTCCCCGTCAATCTTATTGTGCGTCCGGGTATCCTTCATGGTCAAAAACATCATCAGCGAGATAAATATGCCCAGGGTCACATACCAATAAAACCATTCCTCATGGCCAATACTCTTGAGCCAGAGGGCCACATACTCCGCCGAGCCACCAAACAGCGCCACCGTAATGGCATGGGGCAGGCCCGCCCCCACCACCCGGACCGCTGCCGGAAAAATCTCCGCCTTCACCACCACGCTGATGCCCGAATACAGGCTTAGGATCACCAGGTACACCACCAGCCAGCCAAACACCTCCCAGTTGGAGCCGGCCGTGCTGATTGCCTTCATCAGCGGAACCGTGGTCAGCACCCCCAGCACCCCAAAAGCAATAAGCAG
>DATGOS010000155.1:0-5560 GCA_035305725.1 Cyclobacteriaceae bacterium | reverse complement strand
AAAAAGTAACGCACAACCCAAACTTCCCCCTGGCAGATGAAAAGAAGATGGGGAAGATCAGGATAGAAACTGATCCTAAATTAATCCGTCTCATTTTGGCCTATATTGGTGTGGCCGCCTTCTGGCTGATTTTTGGTACCTTAGTAGGACAGTACGTGGGGATGAAGTTCGTCTGGCCGGATATGGACCACATCGAATGGCTTTCTTTTGGGAGGTTGAGGCCGATACATACCAATACCGTGTTTTGGGGCTGGTCTTCCCTGGCCATGATCGGCCTGGGTTATTTTGTGATCAGCCGGACCTCCAACATTATAATCTACAGTTATAAGCTGGCCTGGTGGACCTTTTATCTGATCAATGCCTGTGTGATCATCGGGAACTTCTGCCTGATCAACGGCATCAACAACGGGGGCGGAGAATACAGGGAGTATACCTGGCCCGTCATGTCACTGATGGCCGCGGGACTTTTTATTACCACCTTCAACTTTTATAAAACCATTGCCAACAGAAATACGGAGGAAATTTACATCTCCAACTGGTATATACTTGGCGCCTGTGTCTGGACGCTGACCCTGGTCACGATCGGTTATCTGCCGTTTTACCAGGAGGGAATGGGGGAAACCATTATCCAGGGCTATTACATGCATTCTGCGGTAGGCATGTGGTTTATGACTTTCACGCTGGGGCTGATCTACTATTATCTGCCGTCCTCCCTTAACAAACCTATTTATTCCTATTCGCTCGGCGTACTGGCTTTTTGGACGCAGATGCTGTTTTATTCCCTGATCGGGACGCACCATTTTATTTTTAGTCCCATCCCCTGGTGGTTGCAGACGGTAGCCATTGTGTTCAGTGCGGGAATGTTTATTCCGGTCGTGGCCGGCACCACCAATTTTCTGATGACCATGCGGGGGAGCTGGAAAGCCATAGAAGATTCTTATGTGCTTCCCTTCATGCTGGTGGGGGTGATCATGTATTTCGTCGGTTCTACCCAGGGGAGTTTTCAGGCCTTCCGGTTTACCAATTACATCTGGCACTTTACCGACTTTAACGTGGGCCATTCCCATATCACCATGTATGGGATTATTGCCTTCTTCCTGTGGGGAAGCATTTATGCGATCCTGCCCAAACTCACCCAAACCGAACCAAACCAGCTCGCGGTAGGCATACACTTTTGGTTTGCGTTCCTCGGTTTGATCATCTATGTATTCTCCATGTTTATCGGCGGTACGGAAAAAGGAATGGGCTGGGCGGATTCTGTTCCGTTTCTGGAAACCATACCCGCTATGGCGCCTTATTGGCTCTGGCGCGCCGTCGGGGGCTCCATGATGTTTACTTCCCACCTGATTTTTGGTTGGAACATCTATAAGATGGTCAAGGGATACCTGAACCGGGAGAACGGTTTGTCAGACGATGAAAGATTTTTGGAGAAGAAATCAGCCAACGCTTAAAACTGCATCCATATCATGTTAGATTTTCATAAAAACCATCAGTTGCTGCTTATTACCATTGTGGTTGTATTTGTGTTTCTTAGCATCCTTATTGCGGTGATTCCCGCTGCAAACATGCAGGACAATCAGCCATTACCCGGAGATGAGCCTATGACCGAGGCCGAAATCAAAGGGCTGCATCTCTACATTTCCGAAGGCTGCGTCTCCTGTCATACCCAACAGGTAAGGAATATAGAAATGGACAACGTCTGGGGAAGCAGGCCTTCCATGCCTTCCGATTATTATTATTCCAAAAAGAGGATGGACGTATTCAGGCAGTCCCCGTCCATCCTTGGGAGCCAAAGGACGGGGCCGGATTTGTCCAATGTTGGTCAGCGGCAACCGGGGGACCAATGGCATTTGCTGCACCTGTACAACCCCCGTATCGTTGTCGAGGAGTCAGTGATGCCGGCGTATCCGTGGCTGTTTTCCTATGTGGAAAATCCTGATGAAGACGCTGTGGTGGTGGCCGTGCCCTCCAATTTCAGGACCGGCAAGGGTGAGGTCGTGGCCACCGACGATGCCCTGAATCTGGTAGCGTATATGAAGTCGCTTAAGCAGGCGCCTTTGCTTGCTGAAGGGGCTAGTTTTATTCCCTCAAGGTCTGAACCGGTTGACCTTTCCCCCGGCGTCGGGTCGGAGGATCAGCTGCCGGACGGTGCGAGCCTCTATACAAGCACCTGCGCTGCCTGCCACCAGGCCAACGGTCAGGGAATTTCAGGTGCGTTTCCCCCACTGGCCAATAGCCAGATTGTCAACCAGGAAGACCCGGAGCTGATGATCAGGATTATCCTGCAGGGGTATGATGCCAATCCCGAATGGGGGCAGATGCCAGGCTTCGGCAGCCTGCTGTCAGACGAAGAAATCGCCGCCATCATCAACCATGAAAAAAGCAGTTGGGGCAATGATGCCCCGGCGGTCAGTGCAGCGGAAGTCGCCGACATCCGGGCCATGGTTGCGGGCATGTAAGGTGCAGGAAAGATACCTTTAAATATTAAATGATTGGAAACACAAAGTAGATGAATTATGAAAGCAAAAGCACTATTGATCTTAAGCCTGTTGCTTACATGGATATCCACCCCGCTACTGGCCTGTGAGGTCTGCAAATCCCAGCAACCCAAGGTCACGCAAAACATCACCCACGGTGCCGGGCCCCAGGGAGACACGGATTTTATCATCATTGCCATAGCCATAGCCATCGTACTGCTTACCCTGGTTTTCAGTATAAAATTTCTTTGGAAACCGGGGGAGGATTCACCCAGGCATATCAAGCGCGTTGTACTGAATAATTATTAAACCATGGAAGACAATAGAGTAGTCAAGGTTTTTCTTGATGATGACCCCGCGCCTTTCGGCGAATTTAAACCGCCGGTCAAGTTTATGTTGGACACCACGAAAATACCGGATGGAAAACACAAGCTAAAGATCGTGGCTAAGTCTACCGACGGCATCGAGGGAATAAAGGAAGTCAACTTTGAGGTAAGAAACGGTCCTGCGATTGATTTGATCGGTTTGAAGGAAAACGATGTGGTTGATGACAACGTCACGCTGACCATCAACGCCTATGGCAGTGAAAGGAAGGATTTCTTTATTGTGACGGGTTCGGAAACGCCCAAAGGCGTACCGACCTGGATTTGGGTGATCCTTATTGGCTTTTTTGGATGGGCCCTGTTTTACGGGATCATGTATTGGACGCCGGAGTTTTACACCTCGTTTTTCTGAAGGTGGTAAGGAACAAATCGAGTAGGGAACAATAGATAATCAACAGGAGCATCGTTTCATGGTGGAAGGCCTGATCTAACCCGTGCAGGGAGCGTATCTTAAATCTTTGGCCTGCGGTTTTATCAGGCCTTATTTTTTCTGCTATTTAACGGAACGCTTCCCATTATTTCACAAATGTTTTTTTTATCTTCGATTGAATGGAACATCCTGACCAAAAATATATCACCGCGCTTCTAAACAATAACCTGGAATTATTGGATGAATTATACCAAAAATATTCCGGAAAGATCAAATGGATGATCCTAAAAAACAACGGAACCGAGGCCGATGCGGCCGATATCTTTCAGGATGCCCTCTTGTCTATCTACCATAAGGCGAGAACAAAAGGCTTCGTCCTGACCTGCCCGTTGGATGCTTTTCTCTACCTCATTTGTAAGAACAAATGGTTGAATGAGTTGGGCAAAAGAAAGGGCCGACCTGTAACAATACTTGAGGATGAGGGATATAATATGGGTGAGGATAGTTTTCAGTTGGCTGAAGAATGCACGTTGCAGGAAGAAAGGCTTATCCTGCTTTTAGAAAAAATAGCGGAACTGGGGGATGCATGCAGAGAGTTGCTCCATTTGAGCTGGAGCGGATTGACCATGGAAGGGGTGGCTGAAAAACTGGGATTTACTTACGGCTATGCGAGAAAGAAGAAGTCTGAATGCATGGCCAAACTGGTAATTTTGGTGAAGCAGTCCTCGAAGTTCAGCGAATTAAAATGGTAAAAAGATGAATACCGATTGGTTTATAAGGTTTGAGGAATACCTTCATGGGCAAATGGGCCGTGAGGAAAAATCGGTTTTTGAGGCTGAGCTGTCTTCCAATGAAGAAATGAACGCTGCCTTTCAGGTGTATCGCACCATAGAAGCAGAAATGAACCTGGAAATTCAGCAACATGAAAGGCGGGATGAACTCAGCCGGTCCCTTGATCAGCTTAACGGTAAATATTTTTCCACCGGGTCCCGGCAAAGTACCAGGGTCGTTTCGTTGCTATCCAGACAGTCGATCAGGGCCCTACTGGCGGTTGCGGCAAGCCTGCTCGTTTTGTTGGTAGTCTATGCCCTCTTTTTTCAATCCTCGCGAAGTCCCGAATACCTGGCAGAAAACTATGTGGACACCCATTTGAGGCAGTTGAGCCAGACCATGGATGCTTCCCAGGACCACCTCCAATTGGGAATTTCTGCTTATAATGAGGGGGATTTCGATAGAGCTTTAGAACACTTTCAACAGGTACTGAAAAATGCTCCGGACAACTACGAGGCCTTCAAAAACATTGGGCTGGTTTACCTTATGACCGGGCAATATGAGATGGCCTTGCAGCAGTTTGACGAACTGGCCGAAATGGAAAATCTTTACAGCAATCCGGGTAAATTTTTGAAAGCTGTGACCCTGATGCGACGGAACGAAGCGACCGATAAACAGGAAGCCAAAAACCTACTGGAACAGGTAGTGCGGGAGGATGCGAGCGGTCGTGATCAGGCCGAGGAATGGTTGAAAAGTTTTTGATTTGTAGGCTGTCGAATTATTGAACCGTTGAACCGTCGATGGTAGGGTATTGATTTTTTTATATTGGAATGATCGTTTTTTTAGTTGGGCTATCCACTTTTGTTGAGCAACCTGCCTGTAAGGTCAAGCTACAGCACCTGCGGTTTCTACCCTTTATGATAATCCGGAAAAGTTTATTTGCCCGCTGCTTTTTGTCCATCCTGTAAACAAATCCCGGCCCTCCGGTAACAAAATAAGTCCCCGACTTATATAAGAGTATAAACCGGACATCAATTCCTCTACGGAGATCCTTCTTTATCGTTAGGAGGGGCCTTCGGGGAAGGTCAGGCGCAATCCATCCTTAAACAAACCGGCGGGAAAATGAAAAGAAATACCTCCAGTTTTCACATGATCGACAAGAAGGTTTTATGGACCATGGCGGCATGTGCTGCCATCTCATTAACTGTTTTGGCCTTCCGCGTCAAACACGCCGATCCCTGTACCACGGCGGAAATTTCCGTTAAGCCCGGTCCTTTGTACGCGGGAGAGGTGATTCAATTCCGGGCAGTGGGCGAAAAAGTGGAAAATAGTATCCAATGGGAATTTGGAGACACAAGAAAAAGCGGAGCGGTGGTCAGCCATGCCTTTGATCTCCCGGGCCGTTATGAAGTGCTTTTGAACAGCGGGACCAAATGTATGGGATATATGACCCTGTATGTGAAAGAAGCGCCCATATCGGTAGATGAAACACTACAAGCCGTTTTTTCGGGGCCCTTAACGGTGGAAGTAGGCAGTCCCGCCGTTTTTAATGATGAAAC
>DATGOS010000154.1:0-3792 GCA_035305725.1 Cyclobacteriaceae bacterium | reverse complement strand
TTCTTCCCCATCCCTGCACAAGGTGGTGTCAAAGCCTTTCATGTTAAGGTATTCCTGCAATATATCCCCCAGGTTGGGATCATCCTCTACGACTAAAAGCTTAGGGTTACTCATGTTTTCGGGGTATGTGAAGGGTGAATTTACTTCCTTTTTCCAGTTCGCTCTCCACCTCTATGCTTCCTTTATGGGCTTCAACCATGGTTTTTACATAGGCCAGCCCCAGGCCGAAACCTTTGACATCATGGACATTGCCGGTGGGCAGGCGGTAGAATTTTTCAAAGATCCTCTTTTGCGTATCCCGGCTCATGCCTATTCCCTGATCTTTTACGGATATCCGGATCTCCTTTTTATTGTCGGTCGCCTCCACGTTAATTACGGGCTTTTCGCGGGCGTATTTGTTAGCATTGTCCAGGAGGTTGTTGATCACGTTGGCCAGATGGAACGCGTCTGCCTGGATCCAGGGATTGTCAATGTCGATATTGACATTTATAGTGCCGCCCCTTTTTTCCACCATCAACTCAAAATGAGTCTGGGCGGCTTTAACCAGATCCACGATGTTGACCTTTTCAATCTTTAACTTGAAGTCGTTTTTGTCCAGGGCTGCGGTTTGGAGCACTTTCTCCACCTGGTCGCCCAGCCTTTGGTTTTCATCTTTTATGATCCTCATATAGCGTGCCCGAAAGGAATCCTGGCTCACCAGATCCGGATCCTGAAGGGCCTCCACCGCCAGACTCACCGTTGCGCTGGGTGTCTTAAATTCATGGGTAATGTTGTTGATAAAGTCATTTTTGATCTCGGACAGCTTTTTTTGCTTGATAATAACCTTTATCGCATAAATAAAGCAAAAGACAATGATGGTCAAAAACAACAGCGAACTTAGCAGGGGCAGCCATATCTGCTGAAGCAGGTGGTAATTTTTATTGGGAAAATTGATCACCATAAAGTTGTCCAGGCCGATAAGGTCGCTGGGAAACAGTTCTGCTTTTATACCTGATGTCTTGAGAGTTTCCGCATCGGCGAGCTGTCCGATGCCGATCAGGGAATCATTTTCGTCCACAATCGCCAGGTCAAAGTTTTGGAAGATGCCCCTGTTCGCCAGTTGCGTGCGCAGTTCTTTTTTCACCTCCCCGGTGTCGAGGCGGGTAAGAATATATTGGGTGCCTTCCATCAACAGTTGGCTCATCACCACCTCAACCAGTTCAATTTTCATGTTGGCTTTTACAATTGTCTCCGCCACATCACTCGCCACATTGTATTCCTCAACGATATATGCCTGCCTGTCCAGGGCGTTGATCGAACCCCGCGCAAAGCTGTCCTGTTGGTTGATGTATTCCAAATACCTTTCCTTCTCCTTCAGCAGGATGGCCAGTTCGTCGGGTGTAAACAGGGAAGAAGCCACAGAAGTGGGCATTTCGAAGTATTTTTCTATCTCCCGAATATTGTCCGTGGGACCGTCTTTTGATGCAATCAGTCTTTTGAAGGTTTGCGAAAACTGTGGCATGGGCATTTGAAAAATCGAGTCAACCAGAGAAGGCCTTTGGACCACCGTTCTTCGTTTCACCTGGAGCTGTATGGGTTCTATTTTTTGAAACAGCGATTCCTGAACGGAGGGGTTGCTGGCCAGGTTTCTGAGTAGTATCTCGCTGGCTTCTCCTTTTTCCATCTTGTCAATCGTGGCGTCAAGTGACTGGTAGACGTTCTGCTCGAAACGCTCATGGTTGATCTTCAAAGCATTATTTACCCAATAAAACTGAAACACCACCAGCCCGATGCTGGCAATGGACATGAGTACAATAATGAGGTTCATCTGCGCTTTGGACATCATACAAATTTAAAACATATAGTTCGGGGAACGGATTGCTTAACATTTTTTAACCTTTGTCCGGGGACACTTGGCCAAATTGGGGAAGGATTTGGGAAAATTTTACCGCGATGCATCGGAAACGGGGCAGTGCAGGATACACATTGATAAATAAATGCGTTTATTTGGTTGGGCTGCGGAAAGCGGAAAATTTTATCGTAGTTTTTTTTTTTGAACGTAATTTACATAAACGAATTGAAAATGATGGATAAATCTATGCTGGGTTTACTGTTACTGGCTGCCATGTCACTGTCTTCCTTTCAATCTCCTGTTCCTCCCCTCAAGTTTCAAAAACAACTGATCGCGACGGAAAGTGCCGAATCCGCCGGGGTGTTTGATGTAAACGGAGATGGGATCCCGGACATTGTATCGGGAAGCTTTTGGTACGAAGGGCCCGAATTCAAGAACAGGACCCTCATCGGGCAGGTAAAAAGGGAAAACGAATATTTTGACGACTTTTCAACCATTCCCATGGATGTCAACGGAGACGGCCTGACCGACTTTGTAACGGGAGGCTGGTTCAACGGGACGCTTATCTGGAAAGAAAACCCCGGGAACAAGCAGCAGTGGCAAGAGCATGAGATCGCAAAAACGGGAAATATAGAAACTAGCAGGGGCTGGGATGTGGATGGTGATGGCTTTTTGGAAATAGTCCCCAACACGCCCAACAAACCCCTGGCATACTTTACGCTGGTCCGCGATGCTGACAATAAGCCCACAGGGGAATTTGTCAGGACCGAAGTGGTGGCAAAACACGGGCACGGGCTCGGCTTCGGGGATATCAACGGCGATGGGCGGGGCGATTTCATCATCCCGGAAGGATGGCTGGAAGCGCCCAAAGAGGAAGGAGAAGCCTGGAAGCTGCACGAAGATTTTTCCCTGGGAGGGGCAAGTGTGCCGATTATCGTGGCCGATGTCGATGGGGACGGGTTAAATGACCTGATTGTGGGCCAGGGACACCGCTACGGACTGGATTGGTACAGGCAGGAGCGGGACAATGGCCGGATAAGCTTCACCAAACATCCCATTGATCCTTTCCAGTCCCAGTACCACTCCCTGGAGTGGGTAGATATTGACAATGACGGAACTCCCGAACTGGTCACGGGAAAACGATACCGCGCCCATAATGGAAACGACCCCGGCTCGGATGACCATTTGGGGATCTATTACTTTAAGTGGAACGGGGAATCCTTCACCAAAAACATCGTCAGCTACGGACCATTTGGAGAGGGAAAGGGAATAGGATTATATTTTACTGTCATTGACCTGAACAATTCAGGCTGGAAAGACATCGTGGTTGCAGGCAAAGATGGGCTATGTGTCTTTTATAACCTGGGCAACGAATAGACGTCCGGTTTGGTCTTTTCTTGATCGGGGATTTTCTTATATTTGTAAAGGCTGCAGGGAAAGAATTAATTCCTGTGTACCTGCGTAGTAGGCAGGATAAGTTTGGAAGCGTTCCGAACTGGCATAGTGACAAATTATGGAAAGAGGGAAAGCTTTATATTATGGTCGGACTGACCGGAACCGGCTTTTATTGTCGTTTCTGTTTATTCTGATAGGTACCCTCTGGTGGACTCAGGCTTTTGCCCAAAATTATAGCCCGGAGGATACCGGAACGTTTTGGCTTTGGCAATTTTTGGGAAGGCTACATCCCATGGTGGTTCATTTTCCCCTGAGCTTCCTGCTTTTTGCCGCGGTGCTGGAGCTATTTACCCTAAAAAGTTTTCATTCGAAGTTAAGGCCAGGAATCAATTTGCTGGTATACGCAGGTGCGGGTTCAGCCTTGCTGGCAGTATTGATGGGCTGGCTTTTGTCCAATATTGAAGATTATGGAGGGGAGACACTTTCGGTTCACCAGTGGGCGGGGCTGGCTACATGCCTCCTGGCACTGGGTACCGTTTTTTTGCTTTTCTTGATATTCAGGAAGG
>DATGOS010000153.1:0-3110 GCA_035305725.1 Cyclobacteriaceae bacterium | reverse complement strand
ATTTATTGCTGAACGCCGAACTTCCCCCTACCACCGGATTTAGTTCCGCGGTAAAAAACATCGGAAAACTTAGAAATGACGGCGTGGAACTGACAATAAATTCGGTCAATTTTGCCTCCTCTTCCCCTCAGGGGTTCTATTGGGACAGCCAGTTCAATATAAGCTTTAACAAAAACCAGGTCATGGAACTGACTCGGGGTCAGCAAAGCCTGCAGTCCATTGCCACCTTTGAATCCCAGTTCAACTCGCCCCTGTACATGTCAGAGATCGGGAAACCGGCCGGAATGATGATCGGCTACATTTGGGAAGGAAACTACCAGTTCGAGGATTTTGACAATCCCGCCCCGGGTGTTTACATATTGAAAAGCTCTGTGCCAACAAACGGCGCCTTGAGGAATACCATCCAGCCCGGGGATATAAAATACAGGGATCTCAATGAAGACGGAGTGGTCAACGTCAACGACAAGACGATTATCGGACGGGGCCAGCCCATTCATATTGGCGGGTTTGCCAACAACATGGCCTATAAAGGCTTTAACCTGCATTTCTTCTTTCAATGGTCGTACGGCAATGACATCTACAACGCCAACCGGCTTTCCCTCGAGGGAAACAGCAACGGACGGGCCAATATGAACCAATTTGCAAGTTACGCGAACCGCTGGTCACCCGAAAACCCCACCAATGAAAACTACCGTACCCGTGGCCAGGGACCCATCGGGGTACATTCTTCCCGGGTGGTGGAGGACGGATCCTTCCTTCGGTTGAAAACGGTGTCCCTGAGCTATGCCTTGCCTCAGCAGCAACTTCAATTGCTGGGAATATTCAATCATTTAAGCTTTAACCTCACCTCCCAGAATTTATTTACCTGGACCAATTATTCTGGCTTGGACCCGGAAGTATCGACCAGGAATCCGGTGCTTACTCCCGGCTTCGATTTTTCCGCCTATCCCCAGGCGCGGACGCTGGTTTTTGGCATCAAAGCGGAGTTTTAACCTAAAAATCAGGAGAGATGAACATAAAATACAACATTTTGACTTTGCTCCTTCTTTTCGGAGTAAGTTCATGCGAAGAATATCTTGAGACAGAGCCCACGGACTTTCTGTCACCGTCCAATTATTATGAAACAGAGGACCAGCTCAACTTTGCGAGGGCCAGCGTTTACCACACTTTGGGCGCTTCGGGGTTGTTTGGATCCTGGGCCAACTATTTATTGGGATGGGAAGCTGATATCGGATATATGAACCGGGCCTCACTGACTACTGGACCCTGGAACTATAATTTCTCCTCCGCCGACCCATACAATGCAGGTTATTGGTCCAACCTCTTTGATGGGATCAACAGGGCGAATGTGGTATTGGAAAATGTCGACAAAAATCCAGAAATAGATCAGGAATTTAGGGATCAACTGCGCGGGGAAATTCTCTTTCTGAGGGGTTATTACTATTTCCAACTGGTGCAGTATTACGGAGGCGTACCTATCTTCACCAGCCCCACCACATCAGTGGAAGATGTGGACGTGCCTAAAAATACAGTCAGGGAAGTGTATGACCAGATTGTTGCCGACATGACGGCCGCAGAACCGCTGGTGGCCGATATCGCCACGCTGGGGTTTGGCGGGCAGGTGAGCAAATCCGCAGTACGGGGTATGCTTGCCCGGGTGAATCTGCACATGGCCGGGGAACCGCTAAAAGACCCAAACGGCTATGCCGAAGCCAGCAGATGGGCCAAGATGGTAATTGATGATGCCAGTGCTGCCCATTCGTTGAACCCTGACTATACGGAGATTTTCAAAAATCTGGCGGGAGACCGATACGACATCAAGGAAAGCATTTGGGAGGCGGAATTTTGGGGAAACAGAACCGACCAGTATGTAGAAACCACCAACCTGGGCTGGATCAACGGTCCCCCCTCCAATGTAAATTCGGAAACAGGCAGGGCGGATTCTTACATGAGCATCACCGCCAAGTTTTACAACAGCTATGAACCCGGTGACCAGAGAAAATGGTTCTGTATTGCCCATTTCGCTTACACCGTCGACGGGCCAAACGGAAGCAAAACGCTAAACCCCGTACCCACGACGGAGCTGGCAAAATATGGCCTGCGGCCCGCCAAGTGGCGTAGGGAATTTGAAACCCTGTTGCCCAAAGCGCCGACCACCACGCCACAAAATTTTCCCATCTTGAGGTATACGGACGTGGTGCTCATGTATGCGGAAGCCCAAAATGAGCTTAACGGCGGCCCAACCGCGGAAGTCATTAACCTTGTCAACCAGGTACGGGAAAGGGCCTGGGCAAAAGGCATCAAGGAAATCACCCTGACCAGCAGCGGTTCCGGATATACATCGGCACCTACGGTGACGATTGGCGGAGACGGTGGCGCCACGGCTACGGCCACGGTAGCCAATGGGATGGTCACGGAGATTACCCTTGAGCGTGATCCCGCTGGCGAAGCCTTTTATCTAAGGGGAAACTATTCCTCTCCCCCAAGCATAAGCATTACGGGTGGAGGAGGATCGGGAGCATCCGCAACAGCGACCATTTTTGTTCCCGAAGACGCGCACGTAACTCCGGCCCAGACCGCTTCCAAAGAAAGCTTCCTACAGTTCTTACAGGAAGAAAGGATGCGGGAATTCAATTTTGAAGGGCTCCGCAAAGGGGACCTGCTGCGGTGGGGGAACTTTCTGGAGGTAATGGCAAATATGGGAAATACTGTGGGGCAGGATGCGCCGGGTGCGTTTTATGTGCGGTACTATTCCAATGTGGAGCCCAAACACCAGCTTCTGCCCATACCGACCGACGAAACCACCGTCAATGAGGCTATGGAACAGAATCCCGGTTGGGACTAAGATGAAATGATCAAAATAAACGCGAATTGACATGAAATATCGATATTTTAGCAGCCTTTTTGCCCTGCTTCTTTTGGTCTCCTGTGAGCCGGAGATCGAGCTTCCTGATTTTCAGGTCTCTGTACCTTCCGACACTTTTCAGGCGGGAGAGGAAATCAGGTTTCAAATCCAGGGCAATGCCGACATGATCTATTTTTATTCCGGTGAGCCCACCAATGATTTTGCCTTCAGGTCCGGCCGCGTCATCGAAGTCGCTGACGAGGGC
>DATGOS010000152.1:0-3998 GCA_035305725.1 Cyclobacteriaceae bacterium | reverse complement strand
TCACCCATCAGGGCGGGATCATCAAAAATGGCGTGGATCCACAACTGGATGAGTATAAAAGCCTGGCCAATTCCGGTAAGGATTACCTGGTACAAATCCAGCAAAGGGAAATCCAGCGTACCCAGATTCCCTCCCTAAAGATCTCCTTCAACAAGGTGTTTGGTTATTACCTGGAGGTGAGCAACGTCCATAAAGCAAAAGTGCCCGCAGAGTGGATCAGAAAGCAGACGCTGGTCAATGCGGAGCGGTACATCACCGAGGAACTGAAGGAATATGAAGAAAAGATCCTGCATGCCGAAGAGCGTCTGATCGCCCTGGAGCATAAGTATTTTCAGGCACTGGTATCGGATGCGGGGGAATATGTGACGCAGATCCAGCAGAATGCCAAGATTCTGGCCACAGTGGATTGTCTGCTTTCCTTTGCCCGGGTGGCCGTTAGCAATGGGTACACCAAACCCAAAATTTCGGAAACCGATTCCCTGGAAATTCGGGACGGCCGCCATCCGGTGATCGAACGGCAGCTTCCCGTGGGAGAGGATTATGTGCCCAACGATATATTTTTGGACAGCAAATCCCAGCAGATCATCATTATTACCGGGCCAAACATGGCCGGAAAGTCCGCCCTGCTACGGCAGACGGCCCTGATCGTCCTGATGGCCCAGATGGGCTGTTTTGTGCCGGCTTCCTACGCCAGGATAGGCATTATAGACAAGGTATTTACGCGGGTGGGTGCCTCGGACAACCTTTCGAAGGGAGAATCCACCTTTATGGTGGAAATGACAGAAACTGCCAGCATCCTGAACAACCTTTCCGAGCGGAGTCTGGTGCTGATGGACGAAATCGGCCGGGGCACTTCCACTTACGACGGAATATCCATTGCCTGGTCCATCGTGGAATTTCTGCATAACCATCCTAAGTTTAAGGCCAAAACGCTGTTTGCCACCCATTATCATGAGCTGAACCAACTGGCACAGGATTTTCCCAAGGTCAAGAATTTCAATGTTTCCGTCAAGGAAATGGGCAATAAGGTGATCTTTATGCGTAAGCTAAAATCCGGGGGCAGTGAGCACAGTTTTGGCATTCATGTGGCCCAAATGGCCGGGATGCCCAATCCGGTAGTACTTCGGGCCGCTGAGATCATGCGCCATATGGAAAAGGACAAAGCGGTTCAGCAGCAGAAGGACAAGATCAGGGAAATGCCCAAGAACAATTAGCAGCTCAGTCTTTTTGAAATGGATCCCAAGTTCAAAGAGGCCAAGGACCTTTTGGACATGATCGACATCAATACCATATCGCCTGTGGAGGCCCTGATCAAGTTGAATGAGGTCAAGAAGAAGCTCGCCTCCAACAGTTCCTGAATGTGATTCGGCTTGATAATGCCGGAGAAATAAGATTGTCGGCAGTTGTGGGAATATACCCCCATTACCGTCGCCGGCAGCCGGGAATAATTACATGATTTTTGCAAAAAAATCCGCCTGGCTGTAGGCAGAAAAAGAAGGTCATCCCTTGCGGATTTAAAAATACTGATTACCTTTGCACTCATCTAAGCGCATGAAAAAGATCATGGCATTTCCCACCAAAAGCGAAAGTAGCTCAGCTGGTAGAGCACGACCTTGCCAAGGTCGGGGTCGCGAGTTCGAATCTCGTCTTTCGCTCAACAGGCCCTTTTAAAAGGGCTTTTTGTTTGGCTCTTAAAATGCCGGGATGGTGGAACCTGCCTATCGGCAGGCGGGCCTGCCTACCGGAAGATAGACTTCCTGCCGGCAGGCAGGTCGGTAGACACGCAAGACAATTTAAGAGTTAGGAAAAGAAACAATGGTTATTAATATGCCGGGATGGTGGAATCGGTAGACACGCAAGACTTAAAATCTTGTGGGGGCAACCCCGTGCGGGTTCAAGTCCCGCTCCTGGTACATAACAAAGGCGCTTGATTCAAGGGTCTTTTTTTCTTGTCACGTAATTTGCATAAGATAAAACTTTTTACTGTTTGAAGATGAATGGAAAAGCCCCAGGAAGTCGGATAATTTATGGTATTGTATTTTTTTTTGGTATCAACAGTTGTGATATTTTTGACGCTGACCAGGATAAAGATCAGAAAGTCCCCGAAGAAGAAACTACCGTAACGGTCGATAATATAAGTATCAGCTACCTGGACACAGGTCTTGAACAATACACGTTTTATGACGCTGACGGAAATGGTGATTCCTATTCAATCAGGGAAGCCACCGGTACTTTTGTTTTGGATTGGAAAGGTGAGATCGATTTGGGACTTGCCAGGACCGGTTTAAACGGCGCACTACTTAAAAAGGAAGAAGGTGTTGATTCTATTTTTGTCTATCAAGTCGACAAAGACACGCAGGAGAAAAAGTTTGTAAAGCTTTTTCTTATGGTGCCATCCGATGAACTTAACGATGGCTATTTTTTTTACATTGAAAACTATGCCTACAGTGGAAAGAGTCTCGAACATCTTAAGAAGACAATAGAAGATATGTCTTCCAAAAGATTTAGGAAAACATTTCCACGTTCGTTTTAACAGACCCGCTGACCGCCTAGGGGCTTCTTGGAAAATTCACGAAATTTTACCACGAAGGGATTACTATTCTCTTCCTGGTGTTCCTTGGTGCCTTCCGCGGGGCTTAGGGTGCGATCCGGTCCTTTAGAAGTACAATGCCATGTTTTCTGACTCCGTGCCTGGCTATTTACCGCTTAGTATTGTTCCACAATTCGATAATCAGGTAGATCCACGTACTTCCCCGAACTTCAGTTGTTCCCTGGATTGCTGGATTGGATCTTCCGGTGGGCTTTGCTTAAGCGGGGTTTTGGGCAATGACCACAACGCTGACCTCAATTTGAACAAGATGCTGACGACATCGCTACGCTTCTCAAAACCTTAAACCAGAACACGCACTTGAACTTCATAGACAAATTGCAAATTCGGAATTAGCAATTATTTCAGGCCGACACGGACAACCCATTCGAGAAATCACAACAATACACCCGACTTTCATTGATCCGGGAATGGCGCTGCAGACATGGCCTTTGCCGCAAGCCATCCCGTCGTCCAGGCTGCCTGGAAATTAAAGCCGCCCGTTATTCCGTCAATATCCAAAACTTCCCCGGCAAAGTAAAGTCCGGGGCAAATCCTGCTTTCCATGGTTTCTAGGTTGACTTCCGAAAGTGGGATGCCTCCGCAGGTGACAAATTCTTCCTTAAATGTCGTCTTGCCGGATGCGGGATACTCGTCAGCAACCAGGCTATTGATCAGCCTGTTGTAACTTTTTCCGGAATAGTTGTTCCAGAGAGTTTCTCCGGTGATCCCCGCCTTGGCGCAAAGAAATTCCCAAAGCCTTTTGGGAAGGGAAAATAGCGGGTTGCCCATGATTTTCTGCTTCGGGTGCTTGGTTTTATACGCCTCCAGCGCCTTTCTTGCTTCCTGTTCCTTTTGTTCCGAAAGCCAGTTGACCAGGATCTTGTAGTCGTAGTTTTTGTCATGAAGGATCCTGGCTCCCCAGGCAGATAACCGGAGCACCACAGGGCCGCTCAGGCCCCAATGCGTGATCAAAATAGGCCCCTTTTGTACCAGTTTAGTACCGGCGAGCTTTACCGTAACTTCCGGTACGGACACCCCTGCCAATTCGGTGATCGCCTTCTCCCTGAGGTTAAACGTAAACAGGGAAGGAACAGGCGGGACGATGGAATGCCCCAGCTTTTCCAGCCAATGATAGGCTTCAGCTTTGTTGGCCCCGCCCGTGGCCACCAGCAACCGGTCACAGTCCAGGGCCGCCCCCGAGGCCGTGAGCAGCCTAAAGCCTTTTTCCTTTTTGATAATTTGATCCACCCCCCTGCGGGAAATGATTTTCACGCCATTGCCTTCACAAGCTTCCAATAAGCAGTCAATGATGGTTTGGGATTTGTCGCTGACGGGGAAAACCCGTCCGTCCGGCTCGGTTTTTAGCTTTACGCCCCTTCCTTCAAACCACCGTATGGTATCCACGGTG
>DATGOS010000151.1:0-2791 GCA_035305725.1 Cyclobacteriaceae bacterium | reverse complement strand
GCGATGTGAGGGTACCTGTCTTGTCAAGAATTACAGTATCCACCATGGCCATTTTTTCGATAACTGCTGCGTTTTTGAGATACAGCCCGCACTTGCCAAATACCCTCAGGGTATTGCCAAGGGTAAAAGGTGTGGACATGGCCAGCGCACAGGGGCAGGCAATGATCAACACCGAAGTAAAGGCCTTAAAACCCATGGACAGGTCCGAAAAACTCCATACGGCCAGCGATCCAAAGGCAATCAACAGTACGGTTAGCGTAAACCATTTGCTGGTTCTGTTTGCCAAAGATTCCAGGGAATGGACTTTATCCTTTTCAAAGGAGACATCATTCCAGAGGCTGGTGAGATAACCCTGGGAGGGTAATTTTTGCACAACCAGGGAAATGGACGGACCTTTCTGACGGCCTCCCGCATAGATAAGTTTTCCTGTCCCTATGGGCACCGGCACTTCTTCGCCGGTCACAAAACTGTAGTCAATATGGGCCTTACCCTGAAGCAGTATACTGTCAGACGGGATCAATTCATTGTTCCTTACCCTGATTTGGTCACCCACCTTAAGTTTGTCGAGGGGAATGACTTCCTCCGCTCCGGATACCAACCGGGTGACTGCCATGGGAAAATAGGACTTATAGTCTCTGTCAAAGGAGAGCGTTTCATAGGTTTTCTGCTGGTACAGCTTACCGATCAACAAGAAAAACAACAACCCTCCCAAGGTGTCCATGTATCCCGCTTCACCCAGGACGATGATGGTATAAAGGGAATAAAAGAATAAGGCAAAAATTCCCAGGACAATGGGCACGTCCATATTGACCGTCCTGTTTTTCAGGGCGAACCAAGCAGATTTGTAATAATCTGAGGCCGAATAAAAAAATACCGGCAGCGCCAGGACCAGGTTCAGGTAATTGAACAGCCCCTGAAACTGCTCTCCCAACAGCTCAGCCTCCGTGAAATATTCAGGAAGGCTAAAAAACATCATATTGCCAAAGCAGAACCCGGCAATGGCCAGACGGTAGAGGGTTTTCTTGTCGGTTTGAATTTTCTCTTGTCCTTCCAGGTCGGAAAGGTTGATGGAAGGCTCGTACCCGATCCTGGCCTGCAGCCGCACCAAATCCTTTAAAGAAATGAGTTGTGGCAAAAACTTTACCTGGACCTTCTTTTTTATAAAGTCTACTCTACCGGAAATTATGCCGGGATGTAGTTTATGAAGATTTTCCAGCAGCCAAATGCAGGACGCGCAATGGATTGAGGGAATGGTAAAGGTGATATGGCTCTCCGTCCCGTTGCTGAAATCGAGCAGTTTTCGGATCACCTCGGTGTCCTCCAGATAATCAAACCGGTTATTCTGCCCGGGCTTTTGTGCTGTTCCCGGATTGGGGGCGAGTTCATAATAACTGCCCAGGTCATTTTCCTGAAGCAGCTCAAAAACAAGTATGCATCCGGTGCAGCAGAAATCTTTATTGTCAAAATGAAGCCCATCCTCCCGACAGTCCTCCCCACAGTGGTAGCAAGCGGTTTTTTCTTTCTCAGTTAACTTCATTTTATTTTATTTTGCAAGGTTCCGGCATTTTCTGTTAAAAGGGCAGCGATGTTCAAAGTGCCAGATAGAAAGATAATTTTCGGTACCGCATTTCTCCCTTATAGAAATGAGACAGGACGTTCGCCAAATCCGCCTGGTAATCTTTCGAGGTCACAAACAGGGTACATCCATGCTTCACTGCATAGGCCCAGAACTCTCCGATTTTGTTAAAGTTGAACTTGATAAATGAGGTTTCTGAAGTACTGCCGGAGATCAGTTGAATAAGTTCCTGCTCTTCCTTTATTTTGGACTTAGGGATAAAGCCGGGGGAAATAATCGTGGCGCTGCTGTTGCTTATATTTGTTTTAAACAACTCCACAAACCGTCTGATAAGCTGTGCGGATTCCGGAGTGCCTTGATAGTGAAAAAGCAGGCTGTCAAAAGACAAACCGTCTCCATACAGCAGCAATGGACTGGCACACGGTTTTTCTTCAGGTATTTCGGGATTCTTCAGGCCATTCAACCAATTGAGGATTCCTGAAAGCGGGGCACTATAAAGTGTTGCGTTTTGTGATGGGGGTTCGGATTCCCTGCGGTGGTGACTTTTATGCACATCGCGGCAAAAATCAGCCGGTGCTTTTTCCCAATAATGCGCTTTTACCAGTTGCTTCGGATATGAAAACGCTTTTAATGTGGTAGATGACTCCTGCATAACCCTCACGGACTTTATGCAAAAGTAGACAGGGTCTATCCTTGGACTCCTGACAAAACCGGCTTCAAAACCTGATAAAAGTCATGTTTTTTACGAAAATTGGCAGGAGGGGCGCTATACCCGGGGTGGCATGGCTTCAATTCACAAAATGATTCTAAAATTGCCATCACGGTAGTGCTTGAAGTGGTTTATTAACCGTAAAAGTCCGATAACCTTGCTATTCCTTTTCTGTCAAGCAAAACAATCTTCTTACCGTCAAATTCAATCAGGCCGTCCTTTTTAAACTCAGACAACAGCCTGATCACAGTTTCTGTGGCCGTGCCTACCAGCCCTGCCAGCTCTTCTCTGGTCAAAGCGATATCAATGGTGTTTTTATCTCCTCCTTCCACACCATAATTCTCCGAAAGTTTCAAAAGCGCAAACGCCAGTCTTTCCCGGGTGCTTTTTTGTGTGGCATCGGTCAGCTTGTTCTCCATGATCCCCAGATCCTGACAGAGCGCCCGGGTGATCCTGCTGTGGAAGTTGGGGTCCTCCATCAAAATTTTCAGAAACGTGTCTTTGGG
>DATGOS010000150.1:0-12135 GCA_035305725.1 Cyclobacteriaceae bacterium | reverse complement strand
CCCCTTCAATTTGACGGGCATATTGTATTTCCCGAAGATCAAGAATGAACTTGAGCTGCAAAGAAACAAAATTAAGCTTTTTTCCCGGCAGGTTTTCATCACCGACGAAGTTAAGGATATTGTTCCCGAATTCCTGATGTTGCTGCACGGAGTGATTGATTCTCCGGATATTCCATTAAACGTGTCCAGAAGTTTCCTTCAGGCGGATGGCAATGTAAAAAAGATCAATTCCTATATTACGAAAAAAGTTGCCGATAAACTGGGCGAACTGTTTAAGAAAGACCGGAAATCCTACCAGGAAAAATGGAGCGACATCGGCCTGTTCGTAAAATACGGGATGATCAGTGAAGACAAGTTTTATGAAAAGGGCAAGGATTTCGGGTTGTTGAAAAATACAGCCGGGGAGTTTTTTACCATGGATGAATATGTGGAAAAAGTTAAACCTGAACAAACCGATAAGGACGGCCAGGTAATTCTTTTATATGCCACAGATCCCGACAAGCAGGATGCCTTTATCCAGTCCGCAGGCAAAAAGGGATATGATATCCTGGTAATGGATTCGCCCATAGACAGTCATTTTATCAACCACCTGGAACAAAAACTGGAAAAAACTTCCTTAAAACGGGTGGATGCCGCTGTTGCGGACAAGTTGATCGACAAAGCCGCGAGTTTATCCCATGTCCTGACGGAAGACGAATCGAAAAAAGTCAAGGAAGTTTTTGAAAAAGCCATCGACAACAAGTCCATGCATGTGGATGTGGAGGGATTGAGTCCGGAAGAGTTTCCAGTCACCATTACCATGGAAGAATTCATGCGCAGGATGAAAGACATGGCTCAAAACGGAGGAGGAATGGGCTTTTATGGTTCTTTCCCCGATTCCTACAAGGTGGCCATCAATGGCAACCACCCGCTGATTTCCAGGATTTTGAAAACCGAGGACGAGAATGCTCAAATCAAGCTGGCAAAACAAGCCTATGACCTGGCGATGTTGTCCCAGGGGATGCTTTCAGGAAAAGACCTGACGGAATTTGTGAAGCGAAGCGTGGAACTGATCTAATCTTTACCCGTACTCATTTAACTCCCTGTCCACCAACGGATAGGGAGTTTTTTTTGCTCCGGCAACAACAGGTCCAGAATAATCAGGGTAAAAATACCTATCAAAGGCGTCGGTCGGTCTTTTTGATAAATTTCATGAAAAACACTATATTAAATCCCAAATTTATTTTTTTAGATAGAAGCAGGTAATTGATAGCGTTTACTCACATTCATTAATGGCAGCATAAAAAATTGATGACCGTCCTGTATATATTAACCGTCCTATTCGTACTGGTATCCCTTTCCGCGACCCTTGCTTCCCTGTTGAAGTGGGACTATTGGTGGATCCGGATTTTTGATTTTCCGCGTCTGCAGGTCAGCTTTATCACGCTCGGAGCCATCGTGTTGGTATTAATTGCGTTGGACTTTGGGGATGAGTGGCAGCTTGTCATGCTGGGCCTTCTTTTATTCAGCCTCGTCTATCAGCTCATCAAGATCTATCCCTATACTTTTTTGGCAAAGAAACAGGTGAAGTCGTTTAAAGGGGAAGATGATGAAAATTTGCTTTCCCTATTGGTAAGCAACGTATTTACCCCCAATCAGCAATACCAAAAGCTAATTGATCTGGTCAGCAAAGAAAAGCCCGATGTACTTCTGACTTTGGAAACGGACAGTCGCTGGGAAAAAGCGCTGGAACCGCTTGAGAAAACATACCAATACACCGTTAAAGTGCCAAAGGACAATTTTTATGGCATGCACCTTTATTCTAAATTGGAACTAAGGGATATGAAGGTGATGTATCTGGTGGACGAGGAGATTCCTTCAATCCATGGCACCGTGATATTGGGATCCGGAGCCGAAATAAAAATTCACTGTCTGCATCCCATGCCCCCCAGTCCCACGGAAAATGAAAAATCCACCGACAGGGACGCTGAGCTCCTGATTGTGGGCAAGAATGTCAATACGGATGAGGGGCCTGAACTGGTTTTCGGTGACCTGAATGATGTGGCCTGGTCCAGGACGACGAGACTTTTTCAGAAAACAAGCTGCCTTTTGGATCCCAGGATTGGCAGAGGCTTTTTTAACACTTTTCACGCGGGATATATGCTGTTCAGGTGGCCGCTTGACCATATTTTCCATTCCAATGATTTTACCTTAAAAACAATAAAGCGTCTGGGAAAAATAGGATCGGACCACTTTCCCATCTTCCTCACCCTTCATTATGAACCCCGTGCGAAACAGGCGCAGGAGCAGCCCGAAGCGGATGCGGAAGAAGAAGAATGGGCGGACGAAAAAATCGAAAAAGCCCATCCAAAAAAGGTAAATACGGATTGATATAGCTATAACCGACAAATAATTATTGTCTTATTGGTCCGTTATTAAAATGGAATCCATTCTTTATGCTTTTTGGCAAGCTTATGGTTATTTTCTTCTGAAAGCGAAATGACATGAAAAATATTTTGATCACAGGCGGTTCGGGCATGATTGGAAAGAAGCTGACGCCTTATCTGGAAAAAAATGGCTACGCAGTAGCCTGGTTAAGCCGAAAGCCGAAGAAAAACAAACAAACATCCTTTGGCTGGGATGTGAAAAAGAATGTGTTGGATGAAAAAGCGTTAACCTGGTGTGATGGGATCATTCATCTGGCCGGGGCCGGAATTTCCGACAAGCGTTGGACGGATGATCGAAAGAAGGAAATTCGGGAAAGCCGCACCGCATCGGCAAGGTTACTGTATGAGCATATCCGAGGCTTGGACAAAAAGCCCGAAGCAGTAATATCTGCCAGTGGCATCAACTATTACGGGTTCGACACCGGATCGTTGCTTGTCGATGAAGAAAATCCCCCGGGAAATGACTTTTTGGCCGACACGGTGGTAAAATGGGAGGCAGAAACGCTAAATTTCCAATCCCTGGGAATCCGTACAGCCATCATTAGAACAGGTATAGTTTTGGATAAAAAAAACGGGGCACTTGCCCAAATGATGGCCCCGCCTGTAGCCGCGCCTTTAGGTAGCGGAAACCAGTATATGAGCTGGATTCACTGGGCGGATCTGGTGTCCATGTACCACTTTATTTTGAGCAAAGGAGTTTCGGGTGTTTTTAACGGGGTGGCGCCGTATCCGGTAGTAAACAAAAGCCTGATAAAGCTGGCCGCAAAAAAGAAAGGTAAAGTGTTTTTGCCTATTCCCGTACCTCCATTTGCACTAAAACTAGCAGTAGGCGAAATGTCCAAACTTGTCACGGGAGGGATTAAGGCATCCTCAGAGAAAATTCAGGAATCGGGATTCATGTTCAAATTTCCGTATATAGAAGATGCCTTAAGTGATATTTACCGCAAATAAGCGGTTCAGAAACACATTTTACGTTTAATGGAATTTTTATTGGTTCATACCAAATTATATCCAAAATTTACAACAAAATTACCAACAATATAAGATGAAAAGGATCGGACGCCTTTTGGGGCTAGCATTTACCTTGTTGACTGTCACTGCAACCGCGCAGGTGGACTTTGATTATTACCTCCCTGAAGGCTACACGTACGACCCCTCCATTCCTACACCGGCTTCCGTACTGGGATACCAGGTGGGGGAGTGGCACGTAAGCCATGACCAGGTGGTGATGTATATGAAAGCCCTGGCTGCCGCGTCTGACCGAATCCAAATTGAAGAATATGGCAGAACCTATGAGAAGAGGCCCCTTCTGCTGCTGACCATTACCGCACCCGGTAATTTCAGCAGAATTGAAACAATAAAAGCACAACGCGCAAGTTTGAGAAACGGAGATGCCGCCCCACCGGTTGAAGATATGCCCACTGTAATGTATATGGGACATTCTGTTCATGGCAACGAACCCAGTGGTGTCAACTCTTCCCTGGTGTCGGCTTATCATTTTGCGGCGGCCAAGGAAATCGAACAGGATCTTGAAGATATCGTCATCCTGTTTGATCCGGCAATCAATCCTGATGGCATCAACCGTTTTGCTTCTTGGGTCAATTCCCATAAAAGCTATCATATGAACGGGGATCCCAATAACAGGGAATTGAATGAGGTGTGGCCGGGGGGCCGGACAAACCACTATTGGTTTGACCTCAACAGAGACTGGCTGCCCGTTCAGCATCCGGAATCCAAGGGAAGAATCGCCAAGATCCAGGAATGGAAACCCAATATTGTGCTTGATTTCCATGAAATGGGCACAAACTATACGTTTTTCTTTCAACCGGGAATCCCCAGCAGAAACCATCCGCTTACCCCCAAAAAGAATTTTGAGCTTACTGAAAAAATTGCCACCTATCATGCCAGGCATTTGGACAAAATAGGGTCGTTTTATTATACCCAGGAAAGCTACGATGACTTTTATTACGGAAAGGGATCGACCTATCCGGATATCCAGGGTGGGGTGGGAATACTTTTCGAGCAGGCCTCTTCCCGGGGACACCTTCATGAGAGCCAATATGGGCTGCTGGCTTTTCCTTTTACGATCCGTAACCAGGTGACGACCGCTCTTTCTTCTTTTGAGGCCGCCAGGGAGATGCGGGTGGAATTGAACCAGTATATGCAGGATTTTTATAAGGAATCCATGGCCGAAGCAAGTGCTGACCCCAACAGTGCCTATATTTTTGGTTCGCGGGATGACGCTGCCAGGGTGTACCACCTGGCAGATCTTATTATGCAGCATGACATCCAATTGTTTAGCTTAAAGCAGGATGTTAATCTAAACGGTGTGGAATTTAAAGCGGAACAGGCTTATATCATCCCTCTAAACCAGCCCCAGTACAGGTTGGTTAAAGCCATGTTTGAAACCCGCACAGAGTTTCAGGATAGCCTTTTTTACGACGTTTCTGCCTGGACCCTTCCCATGGCGTTCAACATGGATTATCTTCCGCTCAACAGTAAGATACTCAATCTGGCTGAAGTGGAGGAAGTTACTTCGCCCCTGGGACTACCCAAAGGTCAGGTCATTGGTCCCGAAGCCGCATATAGCTACGCCTTTAACTGGGACGAATACTATGCGCCCAGAGCAGCCTACAAATTAATGGACAAAGGCTACCTTGTCCGGGTAAGTCACAGACCTTTCCAGACCGAATCGGGCCTTCAGTTTGGCAGAGGCAGTATTTTGGTGGTCAAAGGACAGTCTGAAGATTCAGATCAGGAATTTTATCAGGCTTTGGAAGATGTGGCTGCGGAATCCGGTATTACCATCCATGCCCTGAGTACGGGATATACGAGCGGGATAAATCTCGGTTCACCGGGCATTGAGGTGCTTGAAAAACCTTCCATTGCTTTGTTGGTCGGGGGCGGGGTGAGCAGCAGTGAGGCAGGTGAAATTTGGCACCTGTTGGACCAAAGGTATGAAATTCCGATCACCCTGATGACTTTGGAAAAATTTGAAACCGCGGGTTTGGAGAGGTATAATGTAATCATTATGCCAAACGGAAGTTATGGGGAAATTGGCAAACCTGCCGCGGAAAAGCTGAAACGATGGGTCAGTGCGGGAGGAACCGTTATCGCCCGAGGGTCGGCCATGGCCTGGCTCAGCCAGCATGACCTGGCCAACTTCAGTTTTAAAACCGGAAGCGAGCAGGACAGTGTTGCACAAAAAGTCTATGCGAAGCTGGCCATGGACACAGGGTCAAAAGTGACGGGAGGAGCTATATTCCGTGCCACCCTGGATATCACACATCCCATTGGATATGGATATTCCAGTGCCGATGTTTTCACTTTCCGTTCTGGAAACAGGTTTTTGGTGCCGTCAAAGGGACCTTATGCCAATCCCATGGTGTACACGGACAACCCGTTGGCGAGCGGCTACGTTTATCCCTTCAACCTCGAGCAACTCCGGAATTCCGGAGCCATTCAGGTGTCAGGAACAGGCAGCGGTAAGGTGATCGGATATGTGGACAATCCCAACTTTCGGGCATTTTGGTTTGGCACTAACCGCCTGTTTATGAACGGGATCTTCTTTGGCAAGACCATCAACGGCAAGTCCACAAACTGATAGGTCTATCAAAAGTGCTTTCTGGTTATTTATTTTCGGCTTAAATTAGTAGATTGTTTATATAATTCCTGATCATGCCGCAAAAGCTTTTTCCACTGGATAAAAACTACATATTGAGACAAGCCCAGAATTCTCTTGAAACCGGTTTGTTGACAGTGATGGTGGAGGAATTAAGGAGTGCTTATACCCTGTGGTACAATCCGCTCGGTTTGGTGGACGATACCTATGCGTTTATAATGGACAGGGGAGATTTTCCCTTACACCGGATCCGGATTATTTACGCGCAGCTCTGTGGAATATACCGATACAGGTATGGCAGTAACCAACTGGAGCTGTTGTTTGACGGGAGGAGCCATCTGGAAAAGTTTCAGGACGACTGGTCCGTTCAGTTTGTGGAATGGCTAAGGCAGCTTGGGAGACATGAGCCATATGTAAAAACCATGTTGCGGATGACCCTTCTTTATGACACGGAAAGCCGGGCCGAATTTGCCGAAAACCGCTGCAAAAGTTTCATTAATGAATATTTTGAGGTAAGAATCATCAAGAGGAATGGCATGTTGAAAATGGCGTGAATGGGTATGAGCTATGAGAGCCAACGGTTGACGGTCGACAGACCACGGCAGCTTGACATTTCGCCCTTTTCTGGTTTGCCCATTCAGTGATGACCCCTAGAGAGGTCAAATTATGTTAGAAAGAAGCAACGGGCGTTTTTTAACGACCTCAGCGAGGTCGGATCATTTAAAGAATAAAACGAAGAAAAATTGTTAGGTAAAATCAGGACGTGACAGAGGCATGAGATATGAGTCACCTTACGCCTTATCCCCTATGACTTACGCCTCTATTCCAGCCTTACCTTATTATTTCAAAGTCCCGGTACCCTTTTTCTTTTCCTTCTTCCACGATAATTTCCGATACCCTGGCATCTTTGGGTCCTACCCTCAGCCAGTCTTCCATCATGGACACAGCTTGGGATGTACCTTCTATTTCCGCAAGCACCGATCCGTCAGATTCGTTTTTTACCCAGCCATTGATGGAAAGCTGCCGGGCTTTTTCAAGTGTACTTTTCCTGAATAAGACTCCCTGGACTTCTCCCAAAATCCTGATGCGTTTGTTTATTGTCATGGGATATGTTTTCAGTACAGGGCTAATTTACCGTTTTTTCCTGATCCTTCATTTATCAAAGGGATTCAAAAGCGTCCTCCTTGGAACAGAAGCCAATTTATGATATTTTTATTGTAATGGAATGGGACCTGCATTTGATAATCCTTATCGCGGTGATGTTGGTAACCGGGATGTTTGGCGGATATTTAAACTACCTTAATGATTTCGATACCCTGGAAAAGGAAGAAAAGACGGGAAAAATCCGGATGAAATATATTTTGCTCGGGATCGGCGCCGCTTTTTTAATTCCACTGTTTCTGAAAATGATCGAAAGTAATATTATCAGCGGCCAGGACAATTTGGACTATCTGATTTTTGCCGGTTTTTGCCTGGTTGCGGCCATTTTCTCAAGAAGATTCATCTCATCCATCGGGGACAAAATTCTGGAGGCAGCCAAAAACGCACAGAAAGTCGCCTTGGAAAGCAAAATAAACACTGAAAATACACAGAAGGCCCTTATTTCTGCCAAGGAAAGGATCGAGGATGTGAGACTGGCCGTCGACATTAAAACTTCGGAAAGTAAAAAGTTAAATGTCAGTGGCGCGCAAACCCTGGAGCGGCTGAAAGTTTTGGCCGACTCTTTTGTGGGTCGAACCAGTGTACCGGATTATAGTCAGCGGATTGGACTAAAGGCGGCGCTGGGCAGAAAAATGGGAGAGATCATTATCAGGAACAGGCTTTCAAAAAAGGAAATTTTACAGGAGCCCATTTCCGAGGGCTTGTGCGTCGCGCTTGCCTATGCTGTCCAATTGGGTCCGGAAAGCGGAGACGTTTCCCTGCTAAACCAAGCTGCGGCTCATGCAAAACAACTTTTTACCAAGCATGCGATCTTAATTGCTTATGATACGCTTGCAGGAAACAACTTGATTTTTCAGCAGGAAATTGGGGAAGTGTTCCGAAGACTTGAGGAATTCAAAAAAGGTGCGGACCACCCTTTGCAGTTAAAGATCGCCGAAACCGAAAACATCTTAAGCCTGTTGGAGTAGAGCGGAAGCTTGTAAGATAGAATATGTTAAAATATGAAAACGAAAAAAATCCGGCTAAGAAGGTTAACGGTGACTTCTAAAAAATTTTGATTTTTCCTCCCCGAATTTGATAACTTTTTACTTTCTTTAATTCATGGGAGCTTTTTTCTATTCTGCGTACTGGCCTTTTGTCGTCCTGGTTCTAAGTATTGTTTTGGTGGTGCTGATGATTGGCAGATGGCGTATCCACCCGTTTATTGCGCTGATCCTATCCGCCATTTTTGTGGGGCTGATTTCCCCCTCCATTCCGTCTCTTCCTGACCAGGTTCCCCTTGTATCCATAGTTGAACTTCCCATGATCGAGTTCGGTGTGATGGCCGGCAAAATTGCCTGGGTGATTGCCCTGGCTGCGATCATTGGCACCGCCATGATGGAAAGTGGCGCGGCGGAGCAAATCGTTAAATGGTTGTTAAAAACGCTTGGAGAAAAACAGGCAGCACTGGCCCTGGCCCTAAGTGGGTTTATTTTATCCATACCTGTTTTTTTTGATACTGTCTTTTTCTTGCTGATTCCCTTGGGAATAACCCTGGCACTTAAAACAGGAAGAGACTTTGTTTTATATGTAATAGTCATCGGAGGCGGAGCTTTGATCTCGCACAGTGTTGTCCCTCCGACGCCCGGCCCCCTGATCATGGCGGAGACCTTGGGTATTGACCTGGGGACTACGATTTTGGCGGGGCTGATCTCCGGCATCATTCCGACGATTGCCTTGCTATGGGTAGCAAAACGATTGAATAAGAGGATGAATATTCCAGTTCGGGTGCCGGTTCCAGAGGTAAGCGCAACTCATAACCCTCCTTCGTTGATGCTTTCTGTCTTGCCTATTGTTTTGCCACTCCTGATGATTAGCCTTGCTTCTGTTGTGGAGGCTGTGACGGGCCGGATTCCGGACTGGATCGCATTTCAGGGGAACAAAAACATAGCCATGGCCGTGGGCACCTGTGTCGCCCTGTTAATCTGGGCCAGGGCCAAGAAGCTGCGTGTGAATGATCTTTGGAAAGGGGTCGCCCAGCCTTTGGAAATAGGCGGCATAATTATTCTCATTACCAGTGCTGGGGGTGCTTATGGTGCCATGATCCAACATTCCGGGATCGGGGAGGCTATAAAATATGCCACTCAAGGGTTTAATGTACATTATCTCGTGCTGGCCTGGTTGATCGCCGCTATTATGAAAATTGCACAAGGCTCGGGTACGGTGGCGCTGATCACGACTGCAGCCATTATGGCTGCATTGATCGGACCTGAATATGCGCTTCCCTACCATCCTGTGTATGTGTTTCTATCCATAGGGTTTGGATCTCTTTTTGGCTCCTGGATGAATGACAGCGCATTTTGGGTGGTGGCACGTATGAGTGGCTTTACCGAACGGGAAGCCTTGCACACCTGGACGTTTTCGATGTGTGTACTGTCGGTCGTGGGATTTGCGCAAATATTGGTGTTGTCCTGGGTATTCCCCCTGATTTAAAATTAAACCCATAAATCACCAGAGATATGCACATTCTTATTTTAGGGGGAGGGGGATTCATTGGATTAAGGCTCGCCCGGGAAATATTGAGAAATGGAGGTTTTCCTGAACACGTTCAGCGGCTGACGCTTGTGGATTTTACCTTTCCGGAAGGTATGCTCCAAGACCCAAGGCTTAACGTTGTGGAGGGAGATTTCAGTGAGGAGACGGTCATTAGGGATGTTCTCCAGGAAAAGCCGGATGTTATTTACCATCTTGCTGCAGTAGTAAGCGGGGAGGCAGAAAAAAACTTTGAACTGGGCATGAAGGTCAATTTTCATGCTTCCCTACAGTTGCTGGAGCTCTGCAGGACGATGGGTTCTCGGCCCAGGATTGTCTTTGCAAGTTCCTGTGCGGTATTTGGGGGAGACGTATCTAAACCCGTCACCGACGACACCCGACCGGAGCCAAGAAGCTCTTATGGCACCCAAAAGGCAATGGTCGAACTTCTGATTAACGACTATAGCCGCAGGAGGTTTATTGACGGACGCAGTTTGCGTCTGCCTACCATCACGGTTCGCCCGGGAAAGCCCAATGCTGCCACTTCCTCGTTTTTAAGCGGAATCATCCGGGAACCACTGCATGGAATCAAGGCAAGCTATCCAGTGGCTCCGGAGACGGAGTTTTGGTTGCTGTCCCCCCGCCGGGTAATCGAGGATTTTATTCATGCGGCCACCCTCGAGGAAAGCAGGGTGGAGGATAACCGGGTGATCAACTTACCGGGAATTACCGCTTCCGTGCAGGAAATGATTGACGGCCTGGGACGTGTCACCCACGCCGAGGTAACGCAGTTGATCAGCTGCGAGCCAGATGCTTTTTTGCAAAGCATTGTGCTTACCTGGCCGCCGCGCTATGATACCCGCAGGGCCAGAGAACTGGGTTTTGAAGGGGATGCGTCTGTAGAGGAAATTATCCGGTACTATATCGAGGAAGAAGGAATACAATTATAAGCCTGATGAGTACGATGAAAAAAATCGCGGTGATAACCGGAGCGGGTTCAGGTATTGGCAGGACGGCGGCCAAGGCGCTCAGTGCAGAAGGATGGTCGGTGGTCCTGGCGGGAAGGCGGGAAAGTGTGCTTAGGGAGACGGCAGAGGCCTGCGGAACGTCCGGAAGCATAGTGGTGCCCACGGACATCACCGACCCCCAAAGCGTAAAAGCACTTTTTGACCGGGTTCTGGAAGTCTACGGACGTGTGGATTTGTTGTTTAACAACGCCGGTATAAATGCCGCCGCACAGCCGCTCGAAAATTTGTCATGGGAAGAATGGCGGAAGGTGATGGACACCAATTTGACCGGAGCTTTTTTATGCACCCAGCAAGCTTTCGCCATCATGAAGCATCAAAACCCGGCAGGAGGCCGGATCATCAACAACGGCTCCGTTTCCGCCCAGGTGCCCCGTCCCCATGCCGCGGCCTACACGGCCAGCAAACATGGAATAACTGGCTTGACAAAGGCAGCCGCTTTGGAAGGCAGGGATTTCAACATTACCTGCGGACAGATCGATGTGGGTAACGCGAGCAGCGAAATGACACGATATATCGAAGCCGGGGCATTGCAGCCCGACGGCTCCCAAAAAATTGAGGCTACCATGAGCCTGGAGGATGTAGGGCGGGCGGTGGCATTTATGGCCAGCCTGCCGCCCGGTACCAATGTTCCGTTTCTGACCATTATGGCTAACCAAATGCCATTGCTGGGGAGAGGGTAACGTTTATTTAAAGCTGTTTTTGAATTCTTCCAATTTTTGGTCAATCTGGGTATCCACGGGAAATGAAAGTTTTACGTTTTCCCAGGCTACGGTTACCTTGGCGACCTTGTTGTTTTCCGCAGATATGGAGTAGTTCAACCGCTCCTGTATGGAGGAAGTTTTTTCAGGATTAACCTTTATGGCCACCACATCATCTTTGCCAAGGGCTGCGGCATCCACTTTCCCATTTGTAGTATAGGCATAAATGGCATTGCCCTTACTGTTGAGGTGAACGGTCCATGCCCCATTTTGCTGTGGCGTAATAAAAACAGAATACCTGCCGGGGGCGATGTCGGTTCCCGCAATATTTACCGCGGTACTGAATTCAATGGTGGTGGGTAAATTAGCCCCTGCCCTCCAGGGAACTCCGTAGGGCAACAGTTCGCCAAAAATTTTTCTGCCCTTTACCCCGGGAGACGAGTAGTCTATACTGATTTTGGTGAACCCGACTGTTTGGGAAACGAAAGCCGCGGGACTGGCTGAAGGCGTTTGCAGTTGTGCATAGGACGGCGCGGTCGCCGTCAGTACAAGCAGAAAAAACAGCACGGAGGCCGCGACATGAAGTTTTGAAGTTTTCATAGGATTTTTAAGCTATTATAGTTTTAAGTGATGAAGATACAAAAAGAGCGGAATTTTTTTGAAGCAGTTCTCCGATTTTATACGAAAGG
>DATGOS010000149.1:0-3096 GCA_035305725.1 Cyclobacteriaceae bacterium | reverse complement strand
CACTTTCCAAGGGTGGTGGACCAAAGTTTTAAGCCAAAATATGATTTGATCCCCTGGAGAAACGACGAAGGGGAGTTTGAACGCTGGTGCAGGGGCGAAACAGGCTTTCCCATTGTGGATGCGGGGATGAGGCAACTGAACGAAACCGGATGGATGCATAACCGGGTCAGGATGATCGTGGCAAGTTTTCTCGTCAAGCACCTGCTGATCGACTGGCGGTGGGGGGAGGCGTACTTTGCCGGGAAGCTGTTGGATTATGAACTGGCATCCAACAACGGGAACTGGCAATGGGCCGCGGGTAGTGGCTGCGACGCAGTGCCTTATTTTCGGATATTTAACCCCTGGCTTCAGGCCAAAAAATTCGACCCCGAAGAGAAATATGTGAAGCGTTGGATAGATGCCTATCCCGAAAATAATATACCGCCCATGGTAGATCATGAATTTGCCCGCAAGCGGGCGTTGGAAACCTACAATAAGGCGTTGAAAATTTAACCTCCGCGGTAGGTAGCTGTCAGGAAAGTCAATTGTTTTTTGTGGCCATATTAATATTTTTTTTCTATTTGGGAGAACACAAAAAGCATTTCGCTGGCGATCTGAAGACTCCGCTCCATATATTTTTCTTCCTGTTGGGGGGTGTGGTCAAAAGCCTTTGGATCCTCAAAGGTTATAGGGATCCGTCTCTCTGCCCCCTGTATAAAAGGGCAGTTTTCATCTGCGAGGGAGCAGGTCATTATTGCCGCAAATCCAGACCTGGGATTAAAGTCGTGATCATGTGTTTTGGAAAAACCTACAATAGGTGGATCGTCGTCTGCATACTTAATTAGGTAAATAGGATTGCTGCCCCCTGAAGCAGGAATGACCTTAAAACCTGATTTTTCCAGAACTTTTGCCACCATTGGGAACAAAGCCGTTGTTTCCGTGCCTCCGGAATAACTGAAAACATTTTTCAGGCCTAAATCAAATGCAATTGCCTGTGCCCATACTTGGGACAGGTGGCTTCTTCTTGAGTTGTGGGTACAGATGAAGTTTAGCCTGACATCCTCGCCATGATCTAACTTGTGTCTGACATATTCAACCAGCGGCTGCAATGTTGCCTTACGCGCTTGAGATATGCCTGAGTCATCAAGAGATTCGACAATTTCTTTTATTCTAGGAAACAACATCTGAAGTGGCCTTGGAATGAAGAAATTAGCAACAGCCTGAACCGGGGGTACAGCAAGAGGATTCCTGCACAACCTGTAGCTTCTCCTGCGGGATGCCACATTTGTCCTTGGCCAGGCAATCCGTTTGTTTGCTGGTGAGCAGGAAGCTTTTGCCGTCATATTCCAACCCATACTTGTTAATGGTTTCATCCCCCTGATATTCCACCTCGATTTCTGCGTCACTGAGGATTAAGGTTTTTTCAGAAAGAGAAATAATATGGGACAGTTTTTCCGGATGGAGCCTATGGTCATAGTCATTGGCATTCCACAGTTGGAAATTGATAACGGTTTCTCTACGTAAAGTACCGCCGCAATCGATAAATTGCTTGTCTACTTTACCTATCTCTGTGACGTGGAAATGTGCAGGCACTTTTTCCCCACTGGGAAGAACAAACTGAATTTGATCTACCTGATCTAAGATTTGTTTAATTTCAGAAAGTCTCATAGTCTTTTTTCATTAGATTGGAAATACGTTGGTTACCTGTAATATTGCAATAGTTTACTGAAAGTTTACGGGCAGCATTTTGATGTGGAAGGACCGGGAAACCGGTTGAAGAATTGTTTAAACTGATGCTTGATTAATTCCCACCGGACAAGATTAATACAATAGCAGATTTTAGCCCCTTCTATAGTTCCTTGTATTATATCAGCATCTTTCAATTCCCTAAGATGTTGACTGACGGTGGCTTGGGCCAGGCCCAGTTCCTGTACCAGATCACTGTTTATACAGGTGTTCTCCTTTAGTAGATGCTGAATAATCGCTATCCGCGCCGGATGGCCCAATGCCTTAGCGATGAAAGCAAGGTCGTTCTGATCTTTTGAGAACAATTCCGATTTAGTGGTACCCATAGCTGCTCAATTGATCGTAATATTACGATAATCATTTTTAATCTCCTAGAAGTTCTAAAAAAATTCCAATAACCAGGAAGAAGCCCCCGGAATTTTGTTCGTCACTGTTTTATTGTATTCTTAGCGTACGAAGGAACTTATTGAACAACCGGGCCACCGTAAGTGTAAATGTAACGGACTAGTTCGATACCAGGGTGTTCAGGATCAAAACCCGGGACAGGGCGTTTTTTCAGGAAAGGTATTTCAACAGTAACCTGCATCGGCACCGTATTTTTTAGTTACAGGTTTGGCGGATTCAGGGCTAAGGAGGAAACCCCTTCCGGGGGCAACGGCTATGGGGACGATCCTTTTTAGCCGAAGACAGTACTGGAATAAATTATCTTAACCGTCTGACAAAGCCGAACAGCCTTTTATATGAAAAGAAGAAACGCCGAAATCGGGCGTGGCCAAAAATGAGGAGGAAATCTTAACAAGCAGGCAATCACAGGGGTGGGGAAAAATAACAACAGTGACAACAGTTCACAGATTGTCGACAGGGGGTTTTGACAGTAATTTTAGTAGCTGCAGGAGTTGTTCCGGACTAAGATAGCCCTGATGTTGATAAATAATCTCATAGTCCGCATTCAAAAAACATAAGGTAGGAAAAGTTATACCTCCGTTAACTGCGGCCAGCTCCTCGGCCAGTTCATGCCTCCCGGTTCCGTTGCCGGTAGGCTTGAACCGGAATGTCTTTCCCAATAGGCGGATGTCCCGCTGATCCTCCGCATCGAGGCTGATGCCATAAAAGTTTTGCGTGAGCAATTTGCTTACGCGCTGGTCTTCAAAGGTTACCTGTTCCATGGCCTCACAATACTTGCACCAATCGCTGTGAATAAAAACCATCACGGGTCTGGCTTCATTTTTTTGAAGGCTGTCGAGCTGTTGAAATGTCGCAGACAAGGCGTTTTGGGATAATGCACCTGAATGACTGATCATGAAAATCAGCATTGAAAAGACACCATATGTGACCTTGCATCGATGCATATGCTTACTTTCTGACGGTGTA
>DATGOS010000148.1:0-3268 GCA_035305725.1 Cyclobacteriaceae bacterium | reverse complement strand
TTCAATGCGCCTGCTGATGGGGGTGTACTTGTATTCCTCATCCTTGGCTTTGGGCAAGCCGGTTTCCCGGAGCTTTTGAACCGCTGTAGTTTTTAATTGGTTAAAAACACCCTCGGAAGCTCCCTGCGGGATATTGTCCAGAAAGAGATCCGTAGGTGTATTTTTTATAATCGTTGTCATGTAATCTGCTTTATGGTTAAAAAAGGAAGAGATCGTCAGGCAGGATTTTCAATTTCTTCCTTAATCCAATCATATCCTTTTTCCTCAAGCTCCATGGCCAGCTCCTTGGACCCGGATTTTACGATTCTGCCTTCATATATTACATGCACAAAATCCGGAATAATATAGTCCAGCAGCCTTTGGTAATGGGTTACGACAATGGTAGCGTTTTCTGGCGTGCGCAGCTGGTTGACTCCGTTTGCCACGACCCGTAGGGCGTCAATGTCCAGCCCCGAATCCGTCTCGTCCAGGATAGCAAGCTTTGGCTCCAGCATGGCCAACTGGAATATTTCATTCCTTTTTTTCTCTCCGCCGGAAAATCCTTCATTAAGCGAGCGGCTTAACAGTTTTTGATCAATTTCCACCAGCTTCATCTTTTCCTTCATTAGGGAAAGAAACTTGACAGCATCCAAAGGAGCTTGTCCGCGGTATTCCCTAACCTGGTTGACGGCGGTCCTTAAAAAGTTGGTTGAGCTGACGCCCGGTATCTCAACCGGATATTGAAAGGCGAGGAATACCCCTTCCCTGGCCCGGTCTTCCGGCGACAGTTCCAAAAGGTCGACTCCTTTGAAGGTTACGCTCCCCTCGGTGACCTCATATTCCTCCCTACCGGCCAAAACAGAAGCCAATGTTGATTTACCAGAACCGTTGGGACCCATGATCGCATGGATTTCACCTGCCTTTACTTCCAGGTCGACTCCTTTTAATATGGCCGTCCCTTCTACAGAGGCATGTAAATTTTTTATTGATAGCATAATGAATCTGTTATTATGTTTTTATAGTTTTTACCCTACACTTCCTTCAAGGGTCAGGGCCAATAATTTTTGTGCTTCTACTGCAAATTCCATGGGAAGCTGATTCAGAACTTCTTTTGCATACCCGTTAACAATAAGGGCTACAGCGTCCTCGGTATCTATTCCCCGCTGGTTGCAATAGAAAATCTGATCCTCTCCGATTTTGGAGGTGGTTGCTTCATGTTCCACGCGGGCAGAAGGGTTGCTAATATCAATATAAGGGAAAGTATGTGCTCCGCATTTGTTTCCCATCAAAAGTGAGTCGCATTGGGAGAAGTTAACGGCATTGGCAGCACGTTTCATCACCTGTACCTGTCCACGGTAGGAATTTTGGGATTTACCCGCGGAAATTCCTTTTGAAACAATCCTGGATTTGGTGTTTTTCCCAATATGAATCATTTTGGTCCCCGTATCTGCCTGCTGGTAATTGTTGGTCACCGCCACGGAGTAGAACTCCCCTATGGAATGGTCGCCCTTCAAAATACAGGAAGGGTATTTCCAGGTAATCGCGGAACCGGTTTCTACCTGGGTCCAGGAAATTTTGGAATAATCTCCGGCACAGATTCCTCTCTTGGTGACGAAATTGTATATCCCGCCGTTTCCTTCCTTGTCCCCGGGATACCAGTTCTGCACGGTTGAATACTTCACTTCAGCATTCTTTTTGGCGTAGATTTCTACCACCGCGGCATGCAACTGGTTTTCTTCCCGCATGGGAGCGGTACAGCCTTCCAGGTAGGAAACATAGGAGTCGTCCTCTGCAACAATTAACGTTCTTTCAAATTGTCCCGTATTGGCGGCATTGATCCTGAAATAAGTGGAGAGTTCCATCGGGCAGCGTACGCCCTTGGGGATGTAGCAAAACGATCCGTCGGAAAACACAGCGGAATTTAGGGCCGCATAATAGTTGTCAGCATACGGCACCACGGTTCCCAGGTATTTTCTTACCAGGTCAGGATGTTCCTTCACCGCTTCACTAAACGCACAAAAGATGATTCCGAGTTTGGATAGATTTTCTCTAAAGGTCGTGCCTACGGAAACTGAGTCCAGAACGGCGTCCACCGCCACGCCCTGAAGCCTTTTTTGTTCCTTAAGGGAAATACCGAGTCTTTCGTATATCTGCAGCAATTCGGGATCCACCTCATCCAGGCTCTTTGGCTTGGTTTTTTGTTTGGGGGCCGAATAATACCTGATGGCCTGAAAGTCGATCTTGGGATATCGGACATTGGGCCAGGTAGGCTCTGTCATTCCTTCCCAGGTTTTAAAAGCTTTTAACCTCCAATCCAGAAGCCACTGCGGTTCTTCCTTCTTCGCGGAAATCCATCTAATAATGTCTTCATTCAAACCAATAGCAGCTTCATCGGCTTCATAATCAACCGACCAACCATGCTCATATTCCTTTGATGTTAACTCTTCTAAAATTTGGTTGTCCTTGCTCATAAATGGAGTTATTTAGACTAATTATATTCTAAGTCGCAAAGATACAACATTTATCCATTTCATATTGTTCACGACCTGGGATATAAATGGGAAAAGGGCAATTTGATCCAGGTATACCGTTGATTCCTAGGTTGTTGCGAACAAACTATAGGAAAATGCCACAAGATGTTATTGATTATTCAATGCGGATTGCGCCTGCAAATCAAACTTTAGGCATCATCTTAATTGGATTTTGATGCGTCTGCGGGGATCAATTGGATCGGCCGGTTGATGCTTTCTTCCAGCACGATCAGGGTCTCCGTCCGGTCAATACCCCCGACGGCCTGAATTTTGTTCAACACCTCCCGCACGTGGTTGGTGTCCCTGCAAATAATTTTGGCGAAGATACTGTAGTTGCCCGTCGTATAGTAGGCACTGACAACTTCCGGGACGCTTTTTAGCTTTTCGATCACCTTGTCATACAAGGAACTTTTCTCCAGATAAATTCCCAAAAAGGCCGAAATGTCGTATCCCAGCTTTGAAAAGTCAATGTTTAGGGTGGCGCTTTTAACAATCCCCATTTCCTCCAGCTTTCGCATTCTCACATGCACCGTACCCGAAGAGACATATACCTTCTTGGCAATTTCGGTGTAGGGTGTTTTTGCATCCTCATTCAACAGCGAAAGAATCTTAAGATCTACATTATCAATATCTAAAATTTTATCCATCTTTTTTGGAGTTCATTGTTACAATGTTAATAAACTTTGCGGAAAATTATGAAATCTCACAAAAAATCTGAAAATTATCAGATCCAATAAATGCCTGCGGGTGGGAGCGTT
>DATGOS010000147.1:0-3148 GCA_035305725.1 Cyclobacteriaceae bacterium | reverse complement strand
AATCCTTTGAGGGCCATGTCGCCTCCGACCACTTCCGTTTCATAGCCTTCGCGGTTGTCCTCATGTTTTGTTTCGGTAAGATTGAGCCACAATCCGTCCGGATCCCAAAAAGGCAAGAGCTTTTCTCCAAACCGTTCGCGGATATCGTCATGGGGAACTCCTAGATTATTAAAACGGGTCACCCAGGCATCAAGACTTCCCTTAGGAACCGAATAGGCGATTTCAGTGGCCATGCCTGCACCAATCCGTCCGGGCTTCACCCCCGGCCATGGAAAAAACGTGAGGATGGTTCCCGGGCTGCCGACTCTATTTCCAAAGTAGAAATGATACGTTTGCGGATCATCAAAATTGACCGTTTTCTTAACCAGCCGCAAGCCAAGGGTTTTTGTGTAAAAATCGTAGTTTCTCTGTGCATCCCCGGCAATGGCTGTGATGTGGTGGAGGCCAAGAATCGAATGTTCCATTTTTATTGGATTGAACGTAATTAAATGAACCGATATTTTCATGACACAAAGATCAGGCTAACCTCGCGCGCGCATGATGATGAAAATCAACCGGACTTTAGCGATTTTACTTTTTCTAAACATATTCTCTCACCATACGAGCCGTACGCGCAATAAAGTTTAGAAGAAAGGGTTCTTTGGTACCCTTGTTGGGGTTAAAACGGGAAGATCTCAAAGGATTAGGGAGTAGTATCTCCCGGACCCGGGTAGTAAATTAAACTGAAACAACGAATACTCAAAAAAATCACACGAACCTATGAAAAGCATTGCGATTAACGGTTTCGGCAGAATAGGAAGAGCTGCCTTAAAGGTGATTATGGATACGTCAGGCTTGGAAGTGGTGGCGATCAATGACCTCATGGACATTGAAAATGCGGCTTACTTGTTTAAATATGACAGTGTTTATAAAATCTATGAAAAGGACGTATCGGTAGAGGGTGACCTACTTAAGATAGGGGACAAGCAGATTCATTATCTTTCTGAAAAGGATCCAGCCAAACTCCCCTGGAAGGACTTAAATATAGAGATCGTCATAGAGAGCACTGGCTTTTTTACCAAAAGAGAAGATGCTGAAAAACATATCCATGCGGGAGCAAAGACCGTGGTTATTTCCGGCCCCACCAAAAGCGAAAACACCCCAACGGTGATACATGGGGTCAACACCGGGGATGGGACATCAGCGGTTTTTTCCTGTGCCAGTTGTACCACCAACAACATTGGTCCGGTGGTGGAAATACTTGACAGGAGAATAGGGATCAAAAAGGCTATTTTAAATACCGTACACGCCTATACGGCTTCTCAGGGCTTGGTGGACTCCCCTTCAAAAAAATCTCCCAGAATGGGACGTGCCGCGGCCGTGAACTTGATTCCCGCGTCCACCGGAGCCGCCACAGCCACGATTTTGGCCCTACCCCAGTTGGACAACAAATTTGACGGGATAGCCATACGCACGCCCGTACCCGTGGGTTCGGTCTCTGATATTACGTTTTTGGCGGCTAAAAGTACGACAGTTGAGGAGGTGAATAGTATCCTTGAGGAAGAATCAAATACCGACCGGTACAAAAAGGTCTTGTCCGCTTCCCGCGCGCCTCTTGTGTCATCTGATATTATACAAAGTTCCTATGCCTCTGTCGTCGATCTGCAAATGACAAGGGTGGTGGACGGGGATCTGGTTAAGATCCTGGCCTGGTATGACAACGAATGGGGATTTACCAACCAGATGATCCGCCAAATTCAGGAAATATAAGACGGTATCACATTTTCATTCAGGTGAATTCCCTTTCACTAGCGTGGGTGCAGGGACAGTTTCCCATTAGCAAGAAGATAGGTTAACCTGTAAAATATAATAAGAGAATTATGGAAAAGGAACAGCGTCTATTTCCTCCCGCAACTCCCGAAATGTCAAAAAAACGCGCCGATCTCGCGCCGGAAGTTGCGGAGGCTTTCAGAAACTTCAATAAAGCTGTCTTCAAACCTGGCGCATTGGATGAAAAAACTAAACATCTGATCGCGGTTGCCGTGGCACATGCTACCCAGTGCCCATATTGCATCCGTAGCCATACCAAAATAGCCTTGCGCAAGGGTGCCAGTAACCGGGAGCTGATGGAGGCGATTTGGGTTGCTGCCGAAATGCGGGCGGGAGCGGCTTATGCCCATGCCGCCATTGCCCTGGATGAGATGACTTAAAATTTTTCTTCTTCTTCTTTTCTCCTTTTTCTAACCGATATCCTCCAAAAAATAAATGCAATAAGCACAATAATTGGCAGGACAATGTAAATCACCACATTGGCGGTAGAACTAAAGTCTATCGGCCCGGAACCTTTAGGTATCCCCTGAGGAACCTGTCCGCAGACTACGGGACTGAACAGTAAGTAAAAAAAAGACAAAAACAGCGCAGTATATTTTTGTGGCGAGAAGTCAACTTTTTCTTTCATAATAAAAATCGGATAAAGGTTAATGCTTTGCTGATAAAACTGGCGGCTAATCCATGCTTATCCGGTATGATAAAAGCAAGTATTATGCTAAGCTTCCCAAATCCCCGAAAAACGTCCTCTAAACGATAAAAAGAATAATTTTTATTATTTCTCGAATAAGCGCTCAAGGTCTTGATGGATCTTTTCGAACTTGAAAGAAGCCAGTGCATTTCCCATTTTTGTCCTTATTTGTCCCAAACAAAGGTCTCCGATGCTGCCCGCGTGACTGTGATTGATTTCATGGCTTGGATGAAAATTATTTGCCTCGATTTCCATCCCGACTTTTTTATAGGCATCCCGAAAGGGAATGCCCTGAAGGACCAGGCGGTTTACTTCTTCCACACTGAATAAATGCCTGAAGGATTCGTCCTTTAAAATATTCTCCCGCACCTGAATATGCCGTAACATGTAGGTGGTGATTTTAATACAATCCTTCAACTTTTCAATATCCGGAAAGATGGCCTCTTTTAGCAACTGAAGGTCCCTGTGATAGCCCGTAGTCATATTGCTTAACTGCAAGATGATATTTTGCGGCGTGGCTTGTATCTGGTTGGTTTTGGCGCGGACCAGCTCAAAGACGTCCGGGTTTTTTTTGTGGGGCATGATGCTGGAACCGGTGGTAAGCTCATCCGGGAATTGGATAAACCCAAAGTGCTGGTTCATAAAGAGGAT
>DATGOS010000146.1:0-3318 GCA_035305725.1 Cyclobacteriaceae bacterium | reverse complement strand
CTGGCCAATGTCCAGTAAAGAAAGGGCCAGGCCCCCCAAAGCAGGGCCGGCAATGGTAGAGACAGACTGAATGGACTGGTTGACCCCGGAAATCCGCAAGAGCTTTGATTCGGGAGCGATCAAAGGGATCGAAGCCTGCATGGCAGGCATATGAAAGGCGGCACCAAAAGACCTTAGCGCCAGCAACAGGAAGATATACCACAAATCAGTCTGATTGAAGTAGAATAACACGGCAATCACCAGCGTACATACGGCGATAAAACCGTCGGACAAAATCATCGTCAGTTTTCTGTCCCAGCGGTCAATGTAGACGCCTGAAAATGGTCCGATGACCGACTGGGGAAGCAGGGCGGCAATGGCGGCATAAGCCAAAATTTCCGCCGAACCTGTTTCTATGCTCAGCCAGATGATAATGGCAAAATTCACCGCCGAACTACTTAGAACAGAAAAGAACTGTCCTGTCCAAATGATGATAAACGTCTTTTTCCAGTTTTCCATAACAAGAAAATGAGAAGATAAACAGGGGAAGTCTACGATCTTCCACGCTGGGGAAATTGAATTGAATACAAAGCAGATATGCCTATCAGTTTAGCCTGACAGGAAGGACCATTAGACGGGGATAGAAGTCAGTCCCGAATTCTAAAAGAGGTGTGGATGGTCGAAAAAAGCTTCATTTTCGTTATGAATTTGCCAGGCAAATATAAAAAAAGTTTTTCAAAAAATTATTTGGGTGGCGTGCGTGCTTTAGGAAAACAGCGGATTTATCAAAGAAAATATATTGTCAACGGTCGTGCGATTGCCTGTAAATCTTTAGATATTCCCTCGCATATCTTTTTCCCATGGTCCTCAGGCTTTTGGAATCGAAATGTACTTTATCTCCTTTATCCTTCAAATCTCCGGTTTTGACTACGCCTGTGAGGCTGTCGCTTTGCGCATAGCTTCTTATTTTCTCATTGATTTGTTTCCACTGTTCCCGGTTCTTTGAAAAAGATCCAAGTTCACCAAAAATTACCGGCAGCCTATCATTGCCACTCACCTTTCTGAACTTGCGGACAAGCTGGGAAAGCCTTTGTTCATACAGCCCGATAGTCTCCTCTGTAGCCGCGTCACTTTCCCCCTGATGCCATAAAATTCCCCTGATGGTGCCGTACTGTTTTCCCAGGGCTGCTTTCTCCTCAAAATTTGAAAACAACTGCACGTCTCTGAATTCCTGGTCTTCCAGCCATTGCGTCATTGAACTTCCGCCTACGGCGGTAGGGATGAGCAATATACTGATGCTGTCAGGAAGCTGTTTGATCATCTCCCTGCCAAAAGACATTCCAAGGTCCAGCCCAGTGAGCTTGGGCTCGTAAAAATGAAGTGGTTCTTTGGCAATGATAAGTTCTCCGGCTTTGTTTATAGAAAATATCCTTTCCGAAGGGATGGTATCCCTGGGTTCCACAATTCCCCGACCCGCCATGTTGGATTGTCCCGCCAGGATGAACACCCACAGGTTTTCTTTTTCCGGAATGTCTTCTGGTTGCACCGCTGCTTTTGGAAAGTAAGCTGTTCGGGAGGGGACGATGTCCCGTTTACAGGAGACAAATAGGAGGACGACGATGATCAGGGCAAGCGGTTTTGACATTGATTTTCTGCTTTGGGGATTTAAATCAAAGGCAATATAGGGGCTATCACGGTTTTTATCAATGCGGCCTTTATTTCTTTTGAATTTTGAAATATAGGAAAGGGCAAGTATTTTAGGGAGACCATTTCCCTAGACGACATGAGAAAAATCACCTACTTCGTATTCAACTTATTCCTGATCAGTCTTTTTTGCCAACCGGCACAATCCCGGCAACAAAGTGAGGGGCAGCTCTTATTTTCTTTTGGCGTAATAGCAGACGTGCAGTATGCGGACGCGGAGCAGGCAGGGAAAAGAAACTACCGGGGAACCATCAAGACCCTTGAACGTACCGTTCCCAGGCTTAACGAGCATGAGCTCTCTTTTGTCGCCAGCTTAGGAGACCTGATCGACCGGGACTATGAAAGCTTCGCAAAGCCGATTGCCCTGATGGATCAGTCCAAAAGCAAGGTGCATTATGTTCTGGGAAACCATGAATTTTCGGTGGAGGATCGCCTAAAGAAGACGGTACCCCAATTATTAAATAACCCTAAAAGATACTATTCTTTCATTGTTGATAATTTCCGTATGCTGATACTTAATGGTATGGAAGAAAGTATGGACGCTTATCCCGAACGTTCCAGGAAATACAAAACGGGCGAGGAACGGTATCAGCAATTAAAGTCATCCGGGGCCAACAACGCCCGTACCTATAACGGAGGCTTGGGAAAGAAACAGAGAAACTGGCTAGCCAGGGAGTTGCGGAAAGCCGAAAGAAAAGACCAAAATGTGATTCTCTTCTGTCATTTTCCCCTGCTTCCTGAAAATGGCCTACAATTATGGGATAACCGGGAAGTTTTGCGGCGCATTGAGGACAGTGATGCGGTGGTGGCCTATTTTTCCGGCCATCATCATGCGGGAAATTACGTGTTGGAGGACGGCGTTCACCACCTGACCTTCAAAGGGATGGTAGAATCGGAGGCGGAGGTGTCTGGTGGAATCGTGGAGGTGTACGAAGACAAGCTAATTATCCATGGCCTTGGCGAACAGGAGGATCAAATTCTTAAGTTTTAGCGGTTTTTGGAGGAGATTTATTTATATTCGAATCATTCACATTGTCATCTGTCAAATCCATATATCATATGAAAAATAGGCTCATCCTTTACTCAGCAATCTTTTTTCTTGCTTCCTGTGGCGGTAAAGATAAAAATTCGGAGAGGGATAATCTGGAAGCTGAAAGTAACTTTAAATATTTAAGCATGGAGGATTCCGATTTCAACAAAAACTTGCCGGAGGGTGCGGTTAAACTCTACCGTCTGAAAAACAAAAACGGCCTGGAAATGGCAGTGACCAACTTTGGAGCTAGGGTGGTGGAGCTGTACGTGCCGGACAGAAAGGGGAATTTTGAAGATGTGGTATTGGGTTATGATAATGTGGATGAATATATAGATAACCCCAGCAGCTACTTTGGCGCGCCCATAGGGAGATATGGAAACAGAATTGCGGATGCGCGGTTTACCCTTAACGGAGAAACGTATGAATTGGAAGCGAACAATGGCCCCAATAACTTGCACGGCTGGCCGGGAGGATATCATAATGTGGTATGGGAGGTGCAGGAAGCGGATGACCAACAATTGGTGTTTTCCTATGTTTCGGAAGACGGGCATGGAGGCTTTCCAGGTACCTTAACCGTGAAAATGACCTACGCCCTGACGGAT
>DATGOS010000145.1:0-2526 GCA_035305725.1 Cyclobacteriaceae bacterium | reverse complement strand
ACAGGGACCAATGTAAAAAACCTGCAGGGAGAAAATGTCGGAGAAATTAAAGATCTGATGATTGACTGGCGACACGGGAACGTGGCCTACGCGGTCCTTTCCTTTGGAGGGTTCCTGGGATTGGGGGAAAAACTCTTCGCTGTTCCCCTTGAGTCCTTCGACTTCAACCATCATCATGGGGTGGAAGCCCATGTCGTATTGGACGTGGATAAGGAGCGGCTGAAAAATGCCCCCGGCTTTGACGCTGACCACTGGCCGGACCATCCGGACAACACTTTCCTGGATTCCGTGTACAGTCATTATGGCTACGGCGCCTATCCAAAAGATTTCTAAACCAACAGTAATGTAATACCAGCAAAAAGCCCCATAAAGGGGCTTTTTTGTTATAGGTATATCAGCATTGCAAAATTTCGAATAGCACTTAGGTACGCATGCCTCCGTCGACCTGCAATACCTGTCCTGTAATATAACTGCCCATATCCGAGGCCAAAAAAGTACAGGCATTGGCTACATCCTCTGCCTGACCTCCACGCTTTAAAGGGATGCCGTCCCGCCAGCCCTGAACGGTTTTTTCATCCAATATCTCTGTCATTTCTGTTTCAATAAATCCCGGCGCCACCACGTTGCAACGGATGTTTCTGGAGCCCAGTTCCAGCGCCACAGATTTGGTAAATCCAATAATTCCCGCTTTTGAGGCCGCATAATTGGCCTGTCCGGCATTTCCCCGAATGCCCACCACGGAGCTGATGTTGATGATGGAACCCGATTTTTGTTTCATCATGGTTCTGGTGGCCGCCTTTACGGTGTTGAAACAGGATTTCAGATTGGTGTTGATGATTTCATCCCACTGGGCTTCGGACATCCTCATCAGAAGATTGTCCCGGGTAATCCCTGCATTGTTGACGAGTATATCCAAGGTGCCGAAATCTTCAACCACCTGCTTGATCAGCTCATCCGCGGCCTGAAAATCCGAAGCATCAGAGCGATAACCTTTGGCATTGAGCGGGACGGTGGCATGGCCGAAGCCCTTTTCTGTCTGGCTATAAGCCAGTAATTCATGTTCCAATGCTTCCGCTTTTTCTACACTGGAAAGATAGGTAAAGGCCACTCTGGCTCCTTCCTGTGCAAATTTAATGGCAATGGCCCGGCCTATTCCTTTGGATGCACCCGTGACAAGGGCAGTTTTCCCCGATAATAATCCCATTTGTATAGTTTTTATTAAACAGTATAAGTTTTTCAAAAATAGAAATTAATTCCTTAAAACCTGTTTTCATGCTCGTTTTTCCCATACCGGTATGGAACACATCGAAGAGGCGCAAAACGACAAGCGGCGGCTTGCCTTGATACCAGCACCATGTAGCCACCTTGCCGGTTTTTCCTGAGCAATTTCGGCAAACTCAAACAATTATCGCCTAGGCAGCCCCAGGTAAGCCATCCCCTCAGGGAACCGGAGGCTTAAAGGTGTAAGGGATATATTTTACCTGGTAATTCATTTTCTAAAGGAAACCCATATAAAACCAAATTTTTTTCCGAACTTAAAAATGATAAATTTGCATAGGAAAAAATCGGGTTAAACCCCTTCGCAATTAAAATATATAAATCATGTCTTCAACCAAATTTGATGTAATTGTAGTTGGCAGTGGTCCCGGGGGTTATGTTGCAGCGATACGTGCTTCACAGCTAGGACTTAAAACCGCTGTTGTAGAAAACGCGGAACTCGGAGGGATCTGCCTGAACTGGGGTTGTATACCTACCAAAGCTCTATTAAAAAGCGCCCAGGTGTTTGATTATATCAACCATGCCGCCGACTATGGAATCAGTATCAGTGATCCCAAAGCCGATTTTGGTGAGATGGTCAAACGCAGCCGCGGAGTAGCCGACGGAATGAGCAAGGGGATTCAGTTTCTGTTCAAGAAAAACAAGATCGAGAAACTGGAAGGTTGGGGAAAAGTAAAACCGGGCAAAAAGGTAGAAGTAGAGGACCAGAATGGAAACAAAACCACGCATGCCGCCGACCATATCATAATTGCTACGGGCGCCCGAGCCAAGGAACTCCCCGCATTGAAAATTGACAACAAGAAGATCATAGGTTATAGGAAAGCCATGTCCCTCGAAAACCAGCCCAAAAGAATGGTGGTGGTCGGCTCAGGAGCCATAGGGGTGGAATTTGCTTACTTTTACAGTGCCATAGGAACCGAGGTCACGATCGTGGAATTTTTGGACCGTATTGTTCCCAACGAAGATGAAGAGGTATCCAAAAGCCTGGAAAGACTGTACAAGAAAGCCGGCATGAAGATCATGACCAGTTCTGAAGTGACTGCCGTGGACACGCAGGGAGAGGGATGTAAAGTAACGGTCAAAACAAAAGACGGGGAAGAAAAACTGGATTGTGATGTGGTATTGTCGGCCGTAGGGGTTGTGGCAAACACGGAAAACTGCGGTTTGGAGGATGTAGGCATTCTTTTGGAAAAGGGACAAATCAAGGTAGATGAGTATTACAAGACCAATATGCCTGGCTACTATGCC
>DATGOS010000144.1:0-5259 GCA_035305725.1 Cyclobacteriaceae bacterium | reverse complement strand
AAAAATCCGGGTTAAGTTTTGCCTGGTACTTTTACCAGTGCTTTTTGGTTTAGGGTCCGCAAAGATGCAACCCTTAAATCTTATTTCCAAATCCAAGCCCGGAAAAATTTTCTGCCAAAGCAGCTTCTCTTTTACCGGTTCTGAGATTCACCATATTTCAATACTTGTCCCCCTTTTGGGATCACAAAGGTGCACTATTTTTTTCAATTCAAAAAGTCAAATTTAAAAATCATAGAAGCCCCTCGCCATTAATGCTGATAATCAGGAATTAAATTTTATTTCCAATGATGACGCTCCATCAGCGCTACCTCTTCCGCTCAGAAATTGTGTCCCGGAACGTTATCGAAATTGCTTTTATTCTTTCTTCAAAAATTAATGCGCCCCTGGTTCTTCCACCGCCTTAATAGATGATCCTGTAACTGGCTGTTCCCGGCAGGCTTTTTCCTCTTAAGAATTTTTCTGTGCGCAAGTAATAAAAAACCCCTTTCACATTACGTAAAAGGGGGTAAGTGACCTTGCCAGGATTCAAACCTGGAACCTCTTGAGCCGTAATCAAGTGCTCTATTCAATTGAGCTACAAGGCCGGTTCCGGAGGGCAAATGTAGGAATAATTTTTATATCTTTCCACTATAACTTTATCCATTTAAATTTCGGCCCCCAGACCCTGTGGGTTTTTAAGAATTATTAAGGCAAAAACATCATGGAATCGCTTAAGTTTTTCTAATTTAGCCCGCTGAAAACTTAAAAACAAAGCCCTTTTTCATGAAAAGATTTGCCTTTATTATACTAGCCTGCTTCATTTCTCTAAACCTTTCCGCGCAGGAAGAAGACAATCCAAATGTCGGACGGCCGGATGTCACGGGAGATTTGTTTTTGGATCTGGGTTTCAATGTGCTGAACAACAGGCCCGAAAATCTCAGCACCCGATTTTTCCCTTCCCGCGTGGCCAACGTCTATTACCAGTATCCCATCTCCCTGGGTGCCGGATCACGGGTAACTTTTAATCCTGGAATCGGCTTGGGAATGGAAAAACTGGCTTTTAAAAATGACAGCATGCTGGTAAATGATCCCTCCATCGGGGCGAACTCAAGCAGACTGGCGGGCATACGAACCATCTACGGCGACGACGTGGAGATCAACGTCAACACCACGGCCATCAACTACGTCGATATTCCATTGGAGTTCAGGTACCATTTAAACAAAAACGACCATTCCAAAGGTTTTAGGTTTGCGTTAGGGGGAAAAGTCGGGTTCCTGATGAATTCCCACACCAAGGTGGAAATCACAGAACCCGATGGGTTGACCAAAAAAATAAAAACCAGGCAAGACTTCGGGCTGAACCCGATAAGGTATGGCGTGTATACACGCGTTGGCCTTTCGGGCTTTAACCTCTGGGCGTATTATGGATTAAACAAGGTTTTTAAAGAAGGCAAAGGCCCGTTTGGTACGGAAGCTACACAATTCAATTTTGGCGTTTCGGTAGCCTTGTTCTAAAACAAATAAAAATAGTATCCGGCAAAGCAAACCGTGAACCCCAAAACAATCCCTCCGAATATCTCCGCTGGCTTGTGGGCGTTCAAAAACAGCCGCGCCGAACCCACCGCCCCGCAAAGGATGATCGCGCCAATAAGCGGATACAGCAAGGAATGGTTGGGGAATTTTTGTGCCAAAGCGATGTTAATCGCAACAAGTCCGCCCAATCCGGTGGTATGGGCACTTATTCTCCAAAAAACGGTAATAAAGGTTAAGATTAACACACAGATGGTAATCAAAATAAGCGTGAACACCATCAGCGAATCAACCTGCAGCTTAAAATAAAAAAAAGCGGAGGTAATCACATAAAAGAAGCTTATCATGGAAAACGGCAAAATTCTTTCTTTTTTGCTGACCATGTAGATGCTGGGAATCATTGAAGTCATTTTCATTCCCATGACACTGAACATCGGAATGAATAATGTGGTGACGGCAATAAGCAACAATAGGGACCACTTGGCATCCGCAGGGACGGAAGTGGACTCGGGTATCCCGTAAAAAAGCAGGGCAATTACCAAAGAAGGCACTATCAGGGGCTGAAAAACAATCGTTAATACTGTAGCGATCTTTTTGTACACTATAGTTCCTTTCTTAACCTCGCAACGGGTATTTGCAGTTGTTCCCTATATTTCGCAACCGTCCGCCGTGCAATATTGTACCCCTTGTTGTTGAGAAGCTTGACGAGCTTGTCGTCAGATAACGGTTTCTTTTTATCTTCTTCTTCTACCATCTTCAGGAGCACGCTTTTCACCTCCCTGTTGCTGACGTCTTCCCCACCGTCTGTAGCAATCCCTTCGGAAAAAAAGTATTTAAGCGGAAAAACACCAAACTCCGTTTGAATGGATTTACTGTTGGCCACCCGGGACACCGTGGAAATATCCATATCGATCTTTTCGGCGATGTCCTTCAGGATCATTGGCCGCAACTTCGTTTCGTCGCCTTCCGCAAAAAATTCTATCTGATAGTCCAGAATGGCCTGCATGGTCTTTAGCAGGGTATGTTGCCTTTGCTTTATGGCGTCAATGAACCATTTTGCCGCATCCAGTTTTTGCTTTACAAAGGTGACCGTGTCCTTGAGCTTCTTGTCCTTCTTGTCACTTTTGTCGTAGGCATTGAACATTTCCGAATACGAACGGCTCATCCTAAGCTCAGGAGCGTTTTTTGAATTCAGGCTTATTTCAAATTTACCGTTCACATTGGTAAGTATAAAATCCGGAATTATATATTGCGTCCGCATGGTGCCGTCGGAGGTCCCGCCCGGCTTCGGGTTGAGGCGGGTAATCATCTGGATGATTTCCTTCAGGGTATCCTCATCCAGGTTGCATTTCTTAAGGATCTTGTCATAATGCTTCTTGGTAAACTCATCAAAACAGTTCGAGATCACATTGATCGCATGCCTTACGATTGGGTCATGGGGGTGCTCTTTTCGTTCTAACTGGATGATCAGGCATTCCTGAAGATTTCGCGCAGCGATGCCCGCAGGATCAAAAGTCTGTATTTTCAACAGTACTTCTTCAACTTCATCAATATCCGTTTCAATATTTTGACTGAAGGCCAGGTCATTGATGATGGCTTCGAGATCCCTTCTGATATAACCGTCACTTTCAATACTGCCGATGAGTTGCCGGCCGATAATTTTTTGACGTTCATCAAGCTTCAAAAAGTTTAGCTGTGAAATCAACTGCTCATGCAGGGAGGTAGTGCTGGAAAGGGGCATTTCACGGTCTTCATCGTCCGGAGAGTAGTTACCGTCCCCGTGCATCTTGTATCCGCCATAGTCCTCACTCAAATAATCCTCAATATTCAGGTCCTTTTCTTCATTCACTACCTCACTCTCGTAATTTTCCTGTACGTCCTCCGGATTGGAATCCACATCCTCTTCCCTCCCCTCCTCCAGTGCCGGATTAGCTTCCAATTCCTCTTCTATCCGCGATTCCAGTTCCGCAGTAGGAACCTGGAGCAGTTTGATAAACTGTATCTGCTGTGGTGAAAGCTTCTGGGAAAGCGTTTGGTTTAGGTTCAGCTTTTGCATATTCTTATGCCTCTCTACGTTAGTTACAATTACTTCCTGACTTCAGGTTTAATTTAATCGCTCAATAATTTTCAAATTTAGGAAATAAGATCATAATTTTGGCAAAAAGCTGATTATATCGTTTTTCGCCATCAGTTTTTCTTGCGCAGGCTTTTCTTACACGGGCATGCCCCGCTTACTTACAGCTATATGTCATTCAACAATAGAATAAAAATCAAGTCTTTAATCGAAAGGCCAAAAACGGGAGAAACGGTCACCCTTATGGGCTGGGTCAGAACCAGACGGGGCAACAAAAATGTATCCTTTATCGCCCTAAACGATGGTTCCACCGTACAGAATTACCAAATAGTAGCTGATCCTAAGGTTATTGGAGAGGATGTACTGAAACGCGTGACTACAGGCGCAGCGCTGAAAATCACCGGAGAGGTAGTGGCCTCACAGGGTGCCGAACAAAGTTCGGAACTGCAGGCCACCTCGGTTGAAATCCTAGGGGAAGCCGATCCGGACAAATATCCCATACAGCCAAAAAAACACTCCCTGGTGTTTTTGAGGGAAAATGCCCACCTTCGAATGAGAACGGCCACTTTCGGGGCTGTTTTTCGTATAAAACATGCACTGGCTTTTGCGGTACACCAATATTTTAATGATAAGGGATTTTACTATATCCAAACCCCCATCATCACCGCTGCCGATGCGGAAGGTGCGGGAGAAACCTTCAAAGTAACCGCCCTGGACCTCAACAACCTCCCCCGAAACGAGCATGGGGAGGTGGACTACAAAGAGGATTTTTTCGAAAGGGAAACCAACCTTACCGTTTCCGGGCAACTGGCGGGAGAATTGGCGGCCATGGCCTTGTCTGAGGTTTATACATTTGGTCCCACTTTCAGGGCCGAAAATTCCAATACCACCAGGCATTTGGCCGAGTTTTGGATGATTGAGCCTGAGATGGCTTTTTATGATGCGGAAGACAACCAGGACCTTGCGGAAGATTTCCTAAAATACGTTATCCGTTATGTCTTGAAAAACTGTGAAGAAGACCTGAACTTCCTGCAGAAAAGAGAAGCCGAGGAAGAACAAAATAAAAAGGCCGCGGAGAGGAGCCCCCTTACGTTATTGGAGCGCTTGAATTTTGTGGTGGAAAAAGCTTTCGAAAGAATTACCTATACCGAGGCCATTGAAATTCTTAAGAACTCTTCTCCCAACAAAAAGAAGAAGTTCAAATTCCTGATAGAAGGCTGGGGAGCGGATTTACAATCCGAACACGAACGGTTTCTGGTGGAAAAGCATTTCAATAAGCCGGTGATCATCAGTGATTATCCCCGGGAAATTAAGTCATTTTACATGAGGCAAAATGACGATGGCCGGACAGTGGCTGCCATGGATATCTTGTTCCCGGGCATCGGGGAAATAATTGGCGGATCACAAAGAGAGGAGAGGCTGGAACTGCTTGTCCGGGGGATGGCCGAAAAAGGCATTAACCAGGAGGAAATGTGGTGGTACCTGGACACCAGAAGATTTGGATCCGCCCCACATTCCGGTTTTGGTCTGGGTTTTGAAAGACTAGTACAGTTCGTCACGGGAATGGGAAATATCCGGGACGTGATTGCTTTTCCAAGAACGCCGGGAAACGCTGAGTTTTAGATGATCCGCTCCTGACAGCAGCAGCATCCCGCAGGACAGGTACGGCAGTCGAT
>DATGOS010000143.1:0-4148 GCA_035305725.1 Cyclobacteriaceae bacterium | reverse complement strand
AAAATGATGTTTGGCTTTTCATTTTGCGCCCCCTGACCAGGAGGCGCATTAAAGCAGCAAATTGTCAACAGGATTACCGATAATGCTATTCTTATTCGCAGCATTTGAGAATTATGTTTTATGGCTTTATTTTTTTGCCACGGAGGCATGGAGACACTAAGGATTTTATTTGAGTTGGTGGCATCTTCAATTTCTTTAGAATTTTTCTTGGTGCCTTGATGTCTTTGTGGCTATACCATTTTGCCGAAGGCACTAAGGCTTATATTGCCACGAAGGCACGAAGACCCTAAAGATTTTATTGGAAATGGTGGCATCTTCACTTTATTTAGATTTTTTCCTGGTGCCTTGGTGTCTTTGTGGCTATACCTTTTTGCCGAAGGCACTAAGGCTTTTTATTCCTATGGTCAAGATAAGCCTTCAGGTACTTCTGGTTCAACGCATCGGAGTCTCCATATTGCCGCCGCACAGACTCCAGTTTCTCGTGCATCTGTTGCTGAATTTCCTCGTATGCAGGATCTCCGTAGACGTTCTTCAACTCATGGGGATCCTTCTCAAGATCATACAATTCCCATTCATCAATATTATAATAAAAGTGCATCAGTTTGTAGCGGTCGGTGGCAACGCCATAATGACGCTTGACCATATGCACAGAGGGGAATTCATAATAGGTATAGAAAACCGCATCGCGCCATTCGTCCGAACTGCCGTTGACAAGGTCCCTAAAAGAAGCTCCCTGCATTTCATCCGGAATATCTACCCCCGCATAGTCCAAAAGTGTTGGCGCAAAATCAAGGTTCTGCACAAGTTTGTCGATTTCCGTGCCCGCCTTAATTTCTTTGGGATAACGCATCAACAGGGGCGTGCGAAATGATTCCTCATACATGAAGCGCTTGTCAAACCAGCCGTGTTCCCCCAAATAGAAGCCCTGGTCAGATGTATAGATGACGATTGTATTTTCAGCCAGGCCGTTTTCTTCCAGATAATCCAACACCTCCCCTACCCCATCGTCCACGGACCTGATGGTGCGAAGGTAATCTTTGATGTACCGGTTGTATTTCCAAAGCGCGATCTCCCGCTTTTTATCCGGATCTTGAAAGGCCACCTTTTCCCCCTGAGGGTAGGCATCCTTAAAGGCTTGGTTCTTGGGTCCGTAGGCGGCCCTCCACTGGGCACGCTGTTCCTCGGTTAGCCGCTCCAATTGTTTGCTGAATCCGGTATCATTTCCCTCTGGATCAACCTCAAACTTAAAATCATGGCCCCACTCCGCGTGCCCGTCAATTTCCATTTCCTGCGTCTTGGCCGCCGTGCCCCGGCCCTCGTAGTTGGTCTCATCATCAAAATAGGTAGCCGGAGGGGTGAATGTTTTATCATCGTAAAGTGTCAGGTATTTGGGTGCTGGCTTCCAGTTCCGGTGCGGGGCTTTTTGGTTGTAGAAAAGGAGAAACGGCTTGTCTTTGTCCCTTCCCTCCGCCAGCCATTCCAGGGCAAACTGGGTGGTTAGCTCAGTGACATAGCCTTCAAAACGCTTTTTCTCCCCATTAACCAAAAAGTCAGGGTTGTAGTAATGTCCCTGCCCGGGCAACACCATGGAATGGTCAAAACCCTGCGGCAAACCGTCCAGGTGGATTTTACCGATCATGGCCGTGGCATACCCGGCCTGCTGCAGCAGCTTGGCGAAGTTGTCCTGGTCCCAGTCAAAAGGCTGGTGGTTGTCGACTTTGCCGTTGATAAAGCTGTGCTTGCCGGTAAGTATTACCGCGCGGCTCGGGGCACATATGGAATTGGTCACCGTGGCCCGGGTAAAAATGGACCCCTCTTCCGCCAGGCGGTCAATGTTGGGGGTTTCGTTCAGCCCATGTCCATAGGCACTGATGGCCTGGTAGGCATGGTCGTCACTCATGATAAAGATTATATTGGGCGGCTTTTCATCATCGGAACCTTCCTTCCCCGAATTTTGGCAGGCACTAATGAAGGCCAGCAAGCAAATAATTACGTAAGGATTTAGATTCATGGCAATTGGGCTTTTATTTACAGGACAAATCCTTGTTATCAACTATCAACGCTCAACTCCTTTAGTTTATAAGTTGAAAAGTGGATAGGTTGAAAAGTTTGCTTCGCTAGCATCATCTCCATAAACTCTCAACTCTCAACTTCTCAACCCTCAACCCCTTTTTTAGTTTATAAGTGGAAAAGTTTGCTTCGCCAGCATCATCTCCATAAACGCTCAACTCCTCAACTCTCAACTACTTAATCCGTCAACTTTCAACTTCTCAACTCTCAACTCTTTTAGTTGAAAAGTGGAAAAGTTTGCTTCGCTAGCATCATCTCCATAAACTCTCAACTTTCAACTCCTCAACCCTCAACTCTCAACTCCTCAACTTCCCCCATCCGCTTTCCCAACAACCGTTCGCAAACGGTATGGCTAAGCACTTCTCCGGTTCTGCCTTCGTAGTTTACCTGCATACTCCCGTCAAAAGGGGCTACCGACTCAACATGAAGCTCCAGGCCCAGCCTGAGGTCACGCTTGTTAAGATGGGCCAAAAATTCATCCTCGGACTTCATAATGGCCTGCAGGACAAACCTGTCGCCGGGCTGGCAGTCGCTTAACTTGTCGTATTCTTTCCATTCCAGGTTGCCTTCCTTATCAGGAATAGGCGAACCATGCGGGTCCATTTTTGGGTGGCCAAGCAGTTCACTCATCTTTTCGAAGAAAGCGGGAGCATGCACATGTTCCACCTGTTCTGCAATCTCATGAACCTCCTCCCATCCAAATCCCATCCGTTCCACCAAAAACATTTCCGTCAGTCGGTGCTTTCTAAGAACGAGCCCCGCTTCCTTTTTCCCTTTACCGGTCAGTCGTAGTGGCCGGTAGCTTTCATAATGAACCAACCCTTTTTCAGCAAACTTTTTCATCATGCTGGTCACCGTCGACATTTTAATACCCAACTCCTCGGACAAATCCTTGACATTCACCTCACCATCCTCTCCGGAAAGCTGAAACAGTGCTTTTAAATAGTTTTCTTCAACAAAAGATATCATCGGCTGACTTTTCTAACCAGATATTAAAAGTAAGGATAAAATATAACAAAAATAGTTTGTTTGATTAATAAAACTTATTAGTTTTGTATAGTGAACAAAAAAATTAAACGTACGGCATGTCAAATATTTTCTCAATAAAACTTTTCTTCGTGCGGCGGCAACTGTTCTTTTTTTCCTTCCTGCTCCTGCGGGCATTCCCAGGACATGGGCAGGACGGTGCATTATCTGGAACCATCACTTCCTCAGGTCTGCCGTTGCCTTACGCGCATGTGTTGCTTGAAGGAGAGGATACAGGAACCGCCGCGGACAGCTCGGGCAACTTTTTGATCAATGGAATAACGCCGGGGCAGCACCTGATTAAGGTTTCCGCAGTGGGATTCCGGCCTGCCACCAAACACTTACGGATCAGTGCTGACAAAAAAAATCATGTTCATATTGATCTACAGCCAGAAGACCTCCAAATGAACGAGGTGGTGGTAACCGGGACACTCACGGAGGTAAACCGCCTGGAAACGCCCGTTCCCACAGAAGTATATTCTCCTGGCTTTTTTAAAAAAAATCCAACCCCCTCGCTTTTTGATGCCGTACAGCAAATCAACGGGGTGAGGCCCCAGCTAAACTGCAATATCTGCAATACAGGAGACATCCACATCAACGGCCTCGAAGGCCCCTATACGATGGTGCTCATTGACGGAATGCCTATTGTGAGCGGACTTTCCACGGTATACGGACTTTCAGGCATACCCAATGCCATGGTGGAAAGGATTGAGGTGGTAAAAGGTCCGGCTTCCTCTTTGTACGGATCAGAAGCAGTAGGTGGCCTGATCAACGTGATTACTAAAAACCCCAGCGGTGCTCCCCTATTTTCCGCGGATGTCATGGGATCTACCTGGCAGGAATTCAATGCCGATTTCGGCCACAAGTTCAGCCTGGGCAACAAAGCCAGCGTGCTCACCGGGCTGTCTTACTTTAACTACAGCCATCCCATAGACAATAACCGGGACGGATTTACCGACCTTACCCTTCAGGACCGGGTGTCAATGTTTCAAAAGTGGAATTTCACCAGGAACAAAAACAGGCTCCTGTCCGTGGCGGCCCGATATCTTTAC
>DATGOS010000142.1:0-2181 GCA_035305725.1 Cyclobacteriaceae bacterium | reverse complement strand
TGCTCTGGTTCTCGAAGCCAATAAAAGAAAAGACCAAAGTAGCACCTTCGGGTACCGAGAGGGAGTAATTGCCTTCCAAATCAGTCACTGTGCCTGTGGTGGTTCCGGAAACATAAATTGTCACACCGGGTATAGGTACTCCCTGGGCATCCGTCACCGTTCCGCGCACGGGAATGCCGCTTGAGGTGATTGTTATTGCCTTTGCGGAAGTAATGCTTTCGGCCGCACGCACCTCTATGGTCAGATTTTGGAGGACAAGCGCCAGGGTAAATAATTTGAAAATTACGCGCACATGACTGAGTATGGCTTCCTTCATAGTAAATGGATTTAGTTTGATTTCAGGCGCAAAAATGCGGATTTTTATGGCGTTCTGCCGGTTTTTCATATTAATTACATGCTAATTTTTTAGGGTTCGGTTAATAATATCTTAACCCAGCAGGATGGTGGCGCCCAACGACGGGGCACAAGCCTCCCCCAATGCAGACGCAACTTTTACCGACGGGTGAGGCCGGCAGTTGCTATATAGGCTGTCGGACGCAGGATTTTATCTCTGGCCGATAAAAGGAATTAAAAGCTTTATACCCAAAAAGTTATGGCTGCGATCAGCGCATGAGTTTCAAGTGTCAGGACTAGTCCTCATTTAATAATTTCAATTTCCTGGTTTAGCGAATCACCCGACAGGGAGTCATAGGCCTGAACATCATAGTTCTGCTTGAATTGCTGAGGATAGATCAGCAGCCTGCTGTTGGTGGAAAAGTGCTTTTCCATTTTGGAGGGCAGGTTCTCTAAGCCCCCCATAAAGGAAGCGGATCCTTTTCTTGCCGTAATGAGGACGAATATATCATCTTCATGAATATCCTTGGCGATCACTTTAAACCTGTGCCAGTTGTCAAAAAGCTTAAATGTAATGCTGCCGGAAAGTTTTGCGTCGGCCATGTGTTTCTTGATGGCGGCTTCAGAATCAGCGTTGCAATAAAACAAAACCGGAATGCTCAGCTCCTGGGCGAGGTTGACGATTTTGTTGAACCATTGCTTAAATCCGTATTCCTGTTCAGTTAGGGGAGGGGCTACAATCTGGATTCGTTTATGCAGTGCCAGTGGTTTTTCAAGATGGCACACAAAGGTAGTTTTATCCGTGTTGTTTAATATACCTTCCAGTTTTTCGCCTACCAGTTTGTCAAAAATATCGGTTCTGCGCGGCCAGCCAAGGACAATGACATCCGCCATGATTTCCCTGGATATCCTGGCGATGCCGCTGGCAATATTGTGGTCAATGGTGGTGATTACGTTGACTTTGACCTCTGAGGCGGAGGCCTGCTGGACAAATTTCTCAAGCTTGTTCCTTGCCTTTAAAATGTTAAGCTCAGCTTCGTGGTTGTTGGAGACAACAGAAAGAATGGCTATAGGGTTGTCGGATTTTTTGTTCTTGATCAGGATGGAAAACTCGAGTAGTTTTTCGATGTTTTCTACGTTGGCAAAAGGCAAGAGAATATGCTCGTTGTCCCGCCCGTTTGCCTTGATTAAATCTGTAGCATCATTTTCGGTCTCGATAACTACTTGTTTACCCGCCTTTTCGGTAGCAAAGGAGGCAATGACACAGGTGATCAATATCAAGACAATCGTGCCGTTAAGGATATTTTCGTCAAGTATCCCCGCGTTAAAGCCTACCAAGATCACGGCCAGGGTCGCCGCGGCATGGGCGCTGCTCAGGCCGAAGATAAGCTGGCGTTGGGCTTTTGAATATTTGAACACCTTCTGGGTGAAAAATGCCGCCAGCCACTTGCCCACAAGCGCAACCACCGACAGCGTCCCGGCAACAATCAATGCGGTGGGACCGCTCAGGATAACCCGGACATCTACCAACATGCCCACACTGATTAGAAAAAAAGGAATAAAAAGAGAGTTTCCAATAAATTCGATCCGGTTCATCAATGCCGACGAATGCGGAATCAGCTTGTTCAGGGCCAATCCGGCTACGAAGGCGCCGATGATCGGCTCCACACCGGCCACCTCGGCCAAAAAGGCGGAAAAAAATACAACGGACAAAACAAATATATAGTGGGAATGCTTTTCACTTTCCAACACCCGGAAAAACCATTTGGCGATTCGGGGGATGATAAGGAACATGATGAGCGAAAACACCGTAAGGGAAACCCCTAACCTGATCCAGAAATCCTGGTT
>DATGOS010000141.1:0-4025 GCA_035305725.1 Cyclobacteriaceae bacterium | reverse complement strand
TTATGAAGCTGTTCGATCCTATAAACCCCAAATTATTCACGGAGCTGTTTTTGAAGGAAATACAATGGCCTTTACCGGAGGTTTATTGGGAGGGGTTCCCATTGTTTTGCTCGAGGAAACCTCTGATCCAAAAAACAGGTCCGGAAAAGCCCATTTATTGTTGAAGTTAATGACCACCGTGGCGGACCGGATGGTTGCCGTCTCACCGGCGACAGCCCGTTATTTGGAAAAAACGGCCAAAATAAACCCTAAAAAAATTCAGCTGATCAACAACGGCGTAGAAATTCCCAGGCCTGCGAAAAAAGCAGAACTGGACAGGCTCAGGAGAAGCCACGGCATCCGGGAGGACGATTTGGTCGTGGGAAGTGTCGGAAGGGTTTGGGACCGGGTAAAACTGTTTTCCGACATTATTAAGGCCATAGCCCTGCTGCCTGGTCGTGCCAAGATAAAAATTCTAATCGTCGGCGACGGTCCCGACACGGAGCAGCTCCACAATCTGGCTATGGAGAAAGGGTTGGCGGAGCATTTGATTATGCCCGGGGTGCAGATGGACACCGCACCCTATTATGGCCTGATGGATATTTTTTGTATCGCTTCTGACAACGAAGGCTTTGGCCTGGTGGCCGTGGAAGCTATGTTCCATCAACTTCCGGTAGTCGCTACTTCGGTGGGCGGATTAAAGGATATTGTGATAGACGGGGAGACAGGTTTTCTGGTCCCTTCTCATAGTCCGCAAAAAATTGCCGAAAGACTGCAACTGCTGATCAACGATTCTACGATACGGAAAACCATGGGCGAAGCGGGAAGAATCCGCGCGGAAAAGGAATACAGCGCAGCAGTCTATGCGGAAAAAGTGCATCGGTTATACCAGGAACTGATCAAAGAAAAATACATCCACTAAAACACCAAGGCACAAAGAGAAGTACTTGGTGTCTTTGGGCCTTCGCGGCAAAAACATGAACAAAAAAGTTCTCTTTATCACCTGGGACGGACCGCAGACAAACTATCTGGAAAGCCTTTTTTTTCCAATTTTTGAAGGGCTGCAACAAGCCGGAGATTACAGCTTTCATGTCCTTGAGTTTACCTGGGCCAGCGGGGATAAACAGGAGGCACTGGCGGCACTGGCAAAGCGGAAAAATATAATTTACGCCCACTATACGGTAACCAGAAGCCCAAACCTCTTGGTGGGAAGTCTGTACACCCTGGCTAGAGGCGTAAGTTTTATCAGGCGGTATATAGCACAACACAAAATTCAGGTCCTTATGCCAAGAAGCACCCTGCCAGCCATCATGGCCCTGAGCGTGAACAATGATATCCGAGGATTAAGAACAGTGTTTGATGCGGACGGGTTGCCGCTGGAAGAGCGGGTGGATTTTTCCGGCCTTAATCCCAATGGGCTTCAATACCGCTTTTTAAAGCGCCAGGAAAAAGCGATGATCAAAAAGGCGGACCTGGTACTGGTCCGTTCAGCTAAAGCCAGAGAAATTCATATAAACCACAACGGTTCCCATGTTGCTCCTAAGTTGTTTACGGTAAGAAACGGAAGGGATTCAACTTTCTTTAAACCCGATCCCGGATTAAGGGAAGCTTACCGAAAGAAACTGAACCTGTCTCCTCAGCAACAACTGTTGGTGTACTGTGGCTCCCTGGGTCCCCAATACGGAATGGATATTATGGTTTCTTTATTCGAATCGCTGCTGGAAATCCAGCCTGAAAGCAAGTTCCTGTTGCTGGTCCCGAACAATCCTACGGAAAACATTATTCCCGAAAATCTCATGAAAAAGATCCACATCGTCAGCGGACCTTTTTCTTCCATACCCGCTTGGCTTAACGCGGCGGATCTTGCCCTGGCAATCCGGGAGCCAAAGTTTAGCATGCAGGGCGTGGCACCTATTAAACTCGGCGAATACCTGTTGATGGGTTTGCCCACCATTGCTTCCAAAGGTATCGGCGATACGGAAAGCATGTTGCGAGACGCAGAATTTGTGCACCTTTTCGACCACCATAACAAGGGCGCTTTGGATAGGGCCAAGCGGTGGATGCATAATTTTTCTTCTTCCCACAAAGCTGCCATCAGGACATTTGCCCTTAAACACTTTTCCCTGGAAAGAAGCGTCGGAGACTATCAAAAAGCCCTTGACTGCCTGGTGGGTGCGGAATGATTCAAAAAAAGATCCTTTTTCTTACCCGCTATTCCCGCATGGGGGCAAGCAGCCGTCTCAGAACGTATCAGTACCGGCCACTTTTTGAAGCAAACGGCTGCACTGTGGCGATCAAACCGCTCTTCAATGACCGCTATTTGTCGGCCTTGTATGCCGGCAGGGGCGTTTCATTTATAAATGTCTCTTTCTGTTATGCCCGCAGGCTTTTTTTTCTTTTTACCTTGTATAGGTATGACAAAATAATCATCGAAAAAGAACTGTCCCCCTTTCTTCCTGCATGGGGCGAGTGGTGGATCAGCCGCCTGGGCAAAGGTTATATCGTAGATTATGATGACGCCGTTTTCCATAATTATGACCGTCATACTTCCTTTTGGATTCGGCTGCTGCTGAAAAACAAAATCAGCAAGGTCATGCGCAACAGCCAAAAAGTGCTCGCAGGAAATGCGTACCTTGCGGAATCGGCCAGAAAAGCCGGGGCCGCCCTGGTTATACTTTTACCCACCGTGGTGGATTTCAACCGGTACCGTGCTGCTGAGTCGTCTAAAACGAATACATTGGTTAAGGTCGGGTGGATTGGTTCACCCAGCACCCTGAAATACCTGAAGAGCCTTTTACCTGTGCTGGAATCGGTAAAACAACGAATTCCTTTTGAGTTGGTGGTCATTGGTGGGGGAAGCAGGCCCGGGTTTTCCGGTAAAGAAACGATGGTGCAGTGGTCGGAAGAAACCGAAGTAAGGGAAATTCAGCAACTGGATATTGGCATTATGCCGCTTAGGGACAGCTCTTGGGAAAAAGGAAAATGCGGTTATAAGCTGATCCAATACATGGCCTGCGGACTGCCGGTGCTGGCATCTCCCGTTGGCGTAAACACCGAATTAGTCCGTCCCCGGTGCAACGGGTTTTTACCCAAAAATAGAATTGAATGGGAGGACTATCTAGTGCGGCTGATTGCCGACGGGGAATTGAGGGTAAAGATGGGCAGCAAAGGGTGTAAATTTGTAATGGAGAAGTACACCCTTAAGTCTTCCTTTCCGGTCTACTATAAGGCATTGGAATAAATTCAGCCACAAAGGCTCGAAGACACAAGGAGATACCTTTGTGCTTCCGTGTCTTGGTGGCAGAGACAATATAGCCACAAAGGCTCGAAGACACAAAGAAGAAGAAACCTTAGTGTCTCAGCGTCTTAGTGGCAAAAGTTTATCGCTATAAGGCTCTAATCTAAAATTAAAAACTTTTGTATTTTAGTTGTTGCAAACATTATTTCAACGACGGCTGAAGGTATATGAAAAAGATACCTTCGTGCCTCCGTGTCTTGGTGGCAGAAACAATATAGCCACAAAGGCTCGAAGACCCAAAGAAAACAACGCTAAGTACCTCGCCTCATCAACTACGCTACCATGGAATATGCCCCTTTAACCAAATTGGAAGAAAAAATCGGCGAAGCAGTAGTAAACGCTGCATTCAAAGTCCATAGCGTGTTGGGACCAGGGTTGCTGGAACGGGTATATGAAGTTTGCATGGCTCATGAATTAAGCACAGGCGGCTACAATGTGAAGAGACAAGTTTCTATCCCTATAAAATACGATAATATTGTTTTTGATGATGGGCTGAGACTGGATTTATTGGTGAATGATTTAGTAGTAGTAGAGCTTAAAGCGGTTGATATAATAAACCCGGTTTGGAAAGCCCAGATAATAAGCCATTTGAAGTTAACGAAACTCAGGTTAGGCTATTTAATCAACTTTAATGTGCCTTTAATTAAGAATGGGATCAATCGGTTTATCAATTAGCCACAAAGTTTAAGACACAAAGAAGAAGTAACCTTCGTGCCTCCGTGTCTTGGTGGCAGAATATAGCCACAAA
>DATGOS010000140.1:0-2857 GCA_035305725.1 Cyclobacteriaceae bacterium | reverse complement strand
CAGCAAACGGGCCAAAGCCGTCCCAAAATCCACCACCATGATTAGCGGCCTTCAGGTAGCCAGCATCATAGACGGAGACGAGACGATAAAAGCCTGTGCGGCTACCGGAGGTACCGGCGTATTGGTAAGTGATGAGCAGGTTTACGATTGCCAGCAACTGCTGGCCGCCAGAGAAGGAATCTATGCCGAACCAGCGGGGGCAGTCGCACTGGCTGGGCTAAGGCGGGCGTTGGAAAACGGCGAAATCCAGCCAAATGAAAAAGCCGTCTGCATCATCACCGGAAGCGGGTTTAAGGACGCTGCTTCTACGGACGAAATGATAAAGAACAATCCCGTTAGCTATTTGAATTCGGTAGGGGAAATGGAGAAATATTTAGGATAAAAAACAAATATGAGAGAAAATTTAAAAGGCGTATGGCCAGCAATGCTGACCCCCATGGATGAAAACGGCAGACCCAACTGGGGGGAACTGGAAAAAATCACAGACCTGTTGATCTCCCAGGGCCTGGATGGCCTTTATCTACTGGGGTCTACAGGTCAGGGCTTCTTGCTGAGTACCGAAGACCGGATGAAAGTGGCTGAAGTGGTCAGTGGTGTAAATGCGGGCCGGGTCCCCCTGATCGTCCAGGTGGGTTCCCTCACCACCCATACTTCCGTCCAACTGGCCAAACAAGCGGAAACATGTCGGGTGGACGGGATATCCTCGGTGGCTCCCATTTATTATGGCCCGTCTGACGGCACCTCTTCCATGGCCATGAAACACTATACCGATATTGCTTCCGCCACTGGCTTGCCCTTTTTCCCATATCAACTGGGTTCGGGAGGATATCTGGGGGGCATTACCGGTTTTGTGGAAAAACTGATCCAGATCCCCAATATGGCCGGCATGAAGCTCACCACCAACAACCTGCTTGAAATCAGCACCATTTCCTATACTTCCCAGAACAAACTGGTACTTTTCAGCGGTTCGGACGAACTGATGTGTCAGGCCGCCCTTTGCGGAACCTCCGGAGCCATCGGGACTTTCTATAACCTTTTTGGACAGGAGTGCCAAAAAGTGAGGGCCGCGTTTTTGGAAGGACAGGTTCAACTGGCCAGCGATTTTATGCTTGTATTTCAGGAAATGATCGCAGAGGTATTGCCCAATGTATGGACCTTTTTGCGGCAGGCTATGCAACTGAGGTACGGGGTCAATATTGGCCGGCCCGTGGCCCCGCTCGGCAATACCCACAAAACCCTGGAGGAACAAAGAGTGCTTGCGATGATGGACAAGGTGATTAAGGCCGCAAAATAACCGACAGGCTTGTCTTTTAGCCTGCGTTGAAAACCTATTGAAATGAGTAATCCGTTTATATTATGAAAAAAGAAATTATTGCGGGTAAAGATGTACCCAGAAGTAGCTTGCCCTTTTCGCCCGCGCTTAAAGTGGGAGGGTTTGTATTCGTTTCCGGACAAGCCTCCGTGGATGGGCAGGGAAATATTGTGGAGGATACCTTCGAAGGAGAGATGAGAAGGTCATTGGAAAACGCCCGGCAAATATTGGCGGCAGCGGGAATGGATTTTTCCCATGTCGTACAGGTGAGAAATTACGTAGCCAATCAGGAGGACCTCGTTGCCTTCAACCGGATCTATAAGGAATATTTCAACAGTCCCTATCCCGCAAGAACCACGTTAATTGGCTGTTTGGGGACTTTATTGAAATACGAAGTGGACATGGTTGCCTGTGATGAATAAATTCCTCAAAAGCCATGACGTCTGTGAATCGCCAGTTTCACAAACCGGATAAAGCCGAGAGCCTCCTGGAACTGGAATACTATACCGAGGGACCCGTAGCCGGATTAGGGAGTGAATTTTATTTCACCAACCTTATGGGCAAAGGTATCTTCAGGTACCATGAGGGTGTGCTGACAAAATGGGCGGAGGGGACACAGCCCAACGGTCAGGCAATAATGCAGGACGGGCGTCATTTGGTTTGTGACAGCCAACGCGGGGTGGTGCTTTATGAGCAAGACGGCCAGGAAACAAAGGTGCTTTCTCCTGTCTATATCGAAGATGTTCCGGTAAGGTGCCCAAATGACATTGTCATTGATCAGGAAAACGGCTTTTTTTTTACGGACTCTGTAAGGGACACCGGCGCCGTTTTTTTTATAGACTGGGAAGGGAAAGCAAAGGTCATCGCCAGGGATATTGATTATGCAAACGGCATCGTATATCATAAGCGAAAGCAACTGCTTTACGTGGCGGAAAGCTACAAAAACAGGATACTGAAAATTGACCTCAGCATAGCGGTTACTTCCAGGGATTATCTATCGGAATTTATAACCCTTCCTTTTAACAGATCAAATGCAGTAACCGGCAACTTGCCAGATGGGCTGGCACTGGATGAAGAGGAAAGACTTTGGGTGGCTCACTATGGCATGCAGGCCCTGCAGGTAATTTCTCCTCAGGGAACATTACAGGCTAGTCTGGACACGGGAATCCCGTTGACCAGCAACCTGTGCTTTATGGGTGATGAAGTTTGGGTTACCGGCGGAAGCGGGGAACCGGGTCCGGGGAGGGTATCAAGGCTAATAGCAGGTGTAAAAGGATTTTCGGATTGAATCCCTTTAACAATAAAAACCAATGATGAAACTCAGACAGCGACATTTTTTCCTGATCCCTTTAATTTTTTTCCTCCATACTTCTTTAATGGGAAGTGAAATCAAATGGGCGGACATGCCGGCCATTCCCGATAAGGAAGGTTTTGCGGGCATGTATGCCGGAGTAAGTAACGGTGTGCTGATCGGTGCGGGCGGGGCAAATTTTCCCGACAAAAAGCCTTGGGAAGGTGGGGAAAAAGTCTGGTATGACCACATTT
>DATGOS010000139.1:0-9989 GCA_035305725.1 Cyclobacteriaceae bacterium | reverse complement strand
CCCAAACTGCGAGAAGATATCCTCCATGTTCATGCCGCCACCAAAGCCGCTGTTACCCCCCAGACCCTGATGCCCGAATTGGTCATAACGCTGCCGCTTTTCAGGGTTGCTCAGCACTTCATAAGCTTCTGCAGCTTCCTTAAACTTTTCTTCTGCCTGGGGATCGTCGGGGTTTTTATCAGGATGATACTTGATCGCCATTTTTCTGTAGGCTTTCTTTATCTCATCCTGGGGTGCGCCTTTACTGACTCCCAATACTTCGTAATAATCTCTTTTTGTCATGATTTTAAGATCCTATGACCACTTTAGCGTATCGGATCACCCTGTCTGCGAGCGTATATCCTTTTTCCACTACTTCAATCACTTTTCCTTTCATTTCTTCAGATGGGGCTGGAACCATGGAAATCGCTTCCTGGGTTTCGGCGTCGAATGCTGCTCCGACCAAATCGCCCATGGACTTCAGCCCTTTACTCTCGAGCACTTTCAAAAGTTTATTATAGATAAGCTGGTTTCCTTCCAGCATGCTTGCCGGATCAGACTCTCCGGTTTTTATAGCCCGTTCAAAATCATCCACTACGGGAATTAGATCGGTCATCAACACCTCAGACGCCGATTTGATCAAGTCAAGCCTTTCCTTGGCTGTCCTGCGCCGGTAGTTCTCAAATTCTGAGTATAACCTTAAATATTTATCTTTCAACTCCTGATTCTCCTCCCTTAATTTGTCTTCTGCGGATTGCTCCTCCCGCTGCTCCTCGTTCTCCACACCGTTGCTCTCTTCCCTATTTTCAATGGGTTCTTCAGAGGTCAGGTTGCTGTTTTGTAAATCGTCCTTATCAAGGTCTTCTTTCTCCTCCATAATCCATTTATTATATAAGTTTCCTATTCTGTTTTTTGTTTCAATTAGTTTGCCACTTGCCTAAACCTGACAAACTGGCATCATTCCATAATGGCCAGCCAAATCATGTCTTTTAGCTTGTCCAGATTATACTGGCTCACTGCGGAAATAAATACAACAGGTACGCCTTCAGGAAGTTCCGTCTTCATCTCCCTGGTCAATTCCTCATCCAACAAGTCCGCTTTGGAAACTGCCAGGATCCTTTGCTTCTCCAGCAGTTCCGGATTGTATTTCCGAAGCTCGTTGAGGAGTATTTCATACTCATTCCGGATGTCCGGTGAATCTGCCGGAATCATGAAGAGCAGAATTGAATTTCTTTCTATATGCCTCAGAAACCTCAAGCCCAATCCTTTTCCTTCTGCCGCACCCTCAATGATCCCAGGGATGTCGGCCATCACAAATGATTTATCATCGCGATAAGCTACCACCCCCAAATTGGGAACCAAGGTGGTAAAAGGATAGTCAGCAATTTCAGGCCGCGCCGCAGAAATGCTTGACAAAAGTGTTGATTTTCCCGCGTTGGGAAAGCCCACCAGCCCAACATCCGCCAACAACCGAAGCTCAAGGATAATCCATTCCGTCACCCCTGCTTCTCCCGGCTGGGCATAATGGGGTGCCTGGTTGGTTGAAGATTTGAAGTGATCATTGCCCAATCCCCCCCGGCCACCGGGGGTCAAAATGACTTCCTGTCCATCCTCCGTGATCTCACATCGCAGCTCCCCGGTTTCAGCTTCTTTGGCCAATGTCCCCAGGGGAACTTCAAGAATCACGTCTTTGCCGTCAGCGCCTTTTCTCCTTCCCCCTTCCCCGTTCTTTCCCGCTTCCGCAATGACGTGTTTTTTATATTTTAGGTGGAGCAATGTCCACAACTGAGCGTTTCCGCGTAAGATAACATTTCCGCCCCTGCCGCCGTCCCCGCCATCGGGTCCGCCTTTCGGCACGTGTTTTTCCCTTCTAAAATGCACCGAACCGGCCCCTCCTGCTCCAGACCTGGAGCAGAGCTTCACATAATCAATAAAATTTGTCTCTGCCAAATTTTCAGCTTTTTATTCTTCTAAACAATCCGGCGCAAATTTTCACCCGTGTCCAATGTTATAACCATGAGGCGGGCATCAAGCTTCCCTTTACCGGGGAAGTTTATCCACCACCTCACAAATTTTCCCAAATATCTCATCAATCCCCCCAACACCGTGTACTTTGGAAAGCTTCCCCTGGTTCTCATAATAGTCCGCCACCGGAAGTGTCTCCTCCAAGTACACCCTTATTCTCGTGTCGATTTTGGATTCCTCCTGATCGTCTGTCCTTCCGGAAGTTTTTCCCCTCTCCCGGATCCGCTGCTTTAGCACCTCTTCGGGCACGTCCAGGGCAATCATCCCGGATATCTCCATGCCGTTGCTGTTCAGCAGCTCATCCAAAGCCTCCGCCTGGGGCACGGTCCGGGGAAAACCGTCAAAAATAAACCCCCGTGCCTCCTTTGTGGACCTGATCTTTTCGCCCACCATGTCTATCACCACTTCATCTGGAACCAGCCGGCCTTCATCCATATAGCTTTTGGCCTTTTTTCCAAGGTCTGTTCCTTCACCCAGGTGTTTTCTGAACAAATCCCCCGTGGCTATATGGCTTAACTGATACTTCTCAATGAGTTTTTCACTTTGGGTGCCTTTTCCCGCACCGGGAGGTCCGAATAAAACGATATTCAACATAAGATTTCTTTTAGATCACGTTTCCGTTTGGTTACAAAATAGCAAGAATCATTTTAATTGATAGATTTCCTTCAGGTTCCTTCCCTCGCCGTCATAATCCAGTCCGTAGCCTACCACGAATTTATCGGGAATTTCAAAACCCAGGTACTTCGCGGAAACAGGCATTTTTAACGCTTCCGGTTTTAATAAAAGACTGCATACCTCGATGCTGGAAGGTTTCTTTTCCCGGATCTGGTCCAAAACATGGCTTATGCTCAGGCCACTGTCAACAATGTCCTCCACGATGATTACATCCCTTCCGGCCAGGTCTTTTTCCAGTCCCGCCAGCTCCCTGATGCTTCCTGTGGAGGCCAGTGCGTCGTATGAAGCGATTCTGATAAATGAAACCTCCAGGGGCAGGTCAATGTGCCGTGACAAGTCCGCCAGGAACATAAATGCTCCGTTCATCACGCCGATCAAAATAGGCGTTTTCCCCCGATAATCCACGCTGATTTCCGCGCCAAGCTCCGCCACCCGCTTTTGCAGTTCCTTTTCCGCGATGAACGGAATAAAATATCTGTCCCTGACCTGAATCATATTGGAAAACAAAATGCCCTTGGGAAGGGCACTGCAAATATAACAATTTTGGGTGGATACTGGAACCCAATCCAGGTAAAGAAGCGGTTTTATCCCCTTCTTTGCCGATAGGCTTCGTATATGATCACCCCCGCCGCTACCGAAACATTCAGGTTGTCTATATTCCCTTTCATGGGAATCGCTACCGTCTCATCGGTGATGCCCAGCAATTCTCTGGATATGCCCTCCTCCTCGGATCCCAGCACAAGGGCGGTAGGGAGCGTTAAATCCGCCTCATACATGTCTTTGTCTGCTTTTTCACTGGCACTGACGATCTGCATGCCCATCTTTTTCAAATCCTTGACGGTAAAATAGAGGTTCTTCACCCTGCAGATGGGAAGATAATTGAGTGCACCGGCGGAAGTTTTGACTGCATCTGCATTGATCTGGGCGCTGCCTTTTTCGGGAATCACCAGTGCATGTACGCCGGCCACATCGGCAGTTCTGGCGATGGCTCCAAAATTCCTTACATCCGTGATTCTGTCCAAAACCATAATCAACGGCGCCACACCTTTAGAAAAACATTCCTCTATGACATTGTCCAGAGAAGCATAGGCAATGGAAGAAATATGCGCCACCACTCCCTGATGGTTTTTTCTGGTGGTCCGGTTCAACTTGGCTTCCGGCACCCGCACCACCGGTATTCCCTCCTGCTTCGCAAGGGCAAGAAGCTCTTTGATGAGGTCGTTGTTCAACTCCTTGTTCACCAGAATTTTGTCAATTTCCTTCCCCGCATGCAGTGCCTCGATCACCGTCCTGGTCCCAAAAATGAAATCCTTTTCATGTTCTCCTTTTTCAATCAAAAAGCCATGCTTCCGCTTCTCCATAAGGTAATATTTTTAAACCAGACCGGTTGATAGGACCTGGACCGGTTCAGTACGTAGTAATTGGGGGTAAGAATATTTTTTATGCGGGCAAAGGTAAAGCTAATTTTTGAATTGGAATTGATGCCGTCATATACCCAAACCTCCCGGTCAGAATGGAAATATACCTCCTGGGGGGGACCCATCACGATATAAATCATCCCGCGGTCTGTCATCCAGCCCTCCTTGAAATCCGAAAACAGGATATTCGCAAACTCTACCTGCCGGAAATACTCCCTGATCAGCGCCTTTGCCTGTTCTTCGTCTTTTACCATTTGGATCCAATACTGGTCCAGGGCGAGTTTCTTGTTCTCGGCGGCCATCAGTTGTTCATGTTCCTTCCGGGTAGAAATATAGGCCACCATTTCCACCATCTCATCCCAGGAAGGCACATTGGGAAAGGACTTTGGAACCGTTTTTATCAGTAATCCAGAAGAGGAAGTTGTATCGGATTGAATAAAATAGTAGCCTTCTTCCCCGAAAGTTTTCGGCACGTTCACCAAAAAGCTCCCGTCATCCACCACCGAGACCTCCTTGGGGACCGCGGGCGGCTTGGTTTCCATGGGTGGAAGTGGCACCGAAAACTCCTGTGGATAAAAGTAGCTGTACAGGTTTACCGTGTTCGTACTGTTAAAGAGCAGGGCCTCGCCGGCGTTCAAATAGGTCTGATCAAAGGGAAGATTATTGCCATAGTAGGCACCAAAATCAGGGACTTCAAATATATACGGACTGAGGAGGTCAGTATGGAAAACATATTCATCGCCCTGCCGCTTGTCCCGCGCCCAAAATATAGCATACGCTTGTTCCTGTCCAGCCGGGATCTCCACCGTTTCTTCAAAATAATAATGGCTTTCGGTATCCTTTTTCAAGTCTGGTCCCTGCAAAACAATCCTTTCCTCGTCGGTGATGACCTCATCAAAGCCCTCCACAATGGTATAGGAAAACTGGTAATCATCAAACCTGGGATCCTCCTCCAGTTTCTCGGCTACCATTTGCAGCTTAAAATTTCTTTCAGAAACTTTGACCGGAATTACCTTGAGGGCCAGGCGGGAATACCTGGAATACCTCAGATTTTGGTTAATGTCTTTCAGGGAAGTTTGGGCAGGAAGGGAGGTAGCCCAAAGCAGCAGCATCGAACCCACCAGCAGACCAAGTGTAGTCGTCTTTCGCTTTATCATCGTTTGGTTTTAAAAATTAACCTTAATTTTGTTCAAAATAATAAAATTTTAAATGACTACCTATACAACGGAAATTGCCTCCGATAAGTTGATCAGTGACAACCCTATTCATCAACGACTTTTGAAGGCGTACATTGCGGCACTACCGTATGTGGAGGGCGATTTGTTGGAGGTAGGTTCCGGAGAAGGGCGTGGCGTGCACCTTTTATTGGAAAAAGCAAAAAGCTACCATGGTCTGGATAAAATCCAGGAGGCCATCGAACAGTCGAGGAAAGACTTTCCGACGGCCAGTTTCGAACAGGCTGTCATCCCTCCGTTTCGGACCATACCGCCGGAAAAATACGATACCGTGGTGAGTTTTCAGGTGATCGAGCATATAAAAAACGACCGGCTGTTCCTGCAGGAAATCTACAGGGTGCTAAAACCCGGAGGAAAGGCTGTGATTACCACCCCGAATATCCGCCATACGCTAAGCAGGAACCCCTGGCATGTGCGGGAATACACGGCCGCTCAACTTAAGCAGCTTTGTGAAAATATTTTTGACCGCGTAGAGCCCAAGGGCATTGGGGGAAACGCCGGGGTATGGGCCTACCATGAGGCCAATCGGCGCTCCGTCCAGAAGATCATGCGGTTTGATTTTTTAAACCTGCAGTACCGGCTGCCAGCTTCTCTGCTCCGTATCCCTTATGAAATCCTCAACAGAATAAACCGACAAAAACTCCACAAGGAGGGCGGGAAATCGGTGGAAAAAATATCCCATAAAGACTATTTACTGGTGGATGATCCGGATCAGGGCCTGGATCTTTTTTATGTTTTGGAAAAAAGGTCGCGCTGAAATTGAACATTAAGTGTTGGGTGTTCATTTCAAAAAACATTCAATATAGAATAATCCATTGGATTGTCTTATGCGTAGCTGGTCTCCCTGTCACATCGACAACCAGCTTTTGAAATCCGGAGTTTTTTCCGTACTTACAATACACTCCTTTGTTTTTCTGTCGAAGAAGCGTCCAATATTCAATATAAAACAATCATGATACGGTTCTGCCTCGAAAAATGCAGTCAGACCGATTGTTTCAAATAATCCCAGTTTACATGAAAATCCAGTTCCATTTTGGAATCGACTTTTAAGTTTTCATGCTGTAAAATATAGACCCCGTTTCTAATTGGTTTTAACCCCAAATAGGTAATCGGATTTTCATCCCCCTCATACATTTTAACATAACCATCAGGATTTTTTATAAAAAACTTATCATGATCGGGTATGGAGGAAAAATCAGCGATAAGTTTGGCGGATTTGGTATCATATTCCATCCGCATGCCAATATCTTCCTGGCCTTCGATGAAGCTGTTATAGTAAGAAGTCATGGATAAATAAATATTGGAGTTTCTCAGGGTTTTATCCATTACCCCCCTTTGAATGTCTGAACTGGATGTCGAAGTGATCTTCCCCAACCAGGGGTAGATGATATTAAGGTCGACTACCCCGTATTTTGACGTATCCTTGATTACGATCTGGTTATCCGCCCGGTTAAATTTGTTGAATCTGTAATACAGGTGCTCACTGTAAACCTCAACATCCTCATTTATCCGCTCCACATGTTTAACATATTGTGGCGGTAGATAGGATGGCGTAATATAAAGGTATTTTACATAGACCACTTTTTCCTCCTGGATCAAATCTTCCTGAGGCTTATTGATGGCCCTTTTAGAAAAAGTCGCTAAATCCAGCTCCAAAATCCTTTTCTCATCTTTTAATAAATTTATGTTCCTATTTTTTTCGGCCATCGCATCATGTAGGCTATGGCTGGCGAGGGTAAATTCGTTTCTTTCTTTTAACAGAGTTTCCCGTAACTTAAATACTTCGGTTCCCATCTGCTCTTCCAGTCTTTTGATTTGCGACTTATGTTCTTCTATAAGTTGCTCCTTTTCATTTTTTATCCGCTGAATTTCCTGAAAAGGTTTTAAAATAAATTTGTAGAAGGCATAAATGGCTGAGACTATTGCAGCCACGGCAACAATAATTTCCAAAAGAAATTTTATATATTCAAGGTCCATAAGTCATCATTCGATATACCGTTGCTGAATAAATTGCCTTACCTCTTCGTTCTCTGCCAAAATTCTGTCTATCAGGAAAGCATTGGGCTCATGTATGAAGGGTCTCCTGGGAAAAATTCTGTCGTTTACCCAAAACTTGCTCCAGTGTTTGGTTGAACTAATAAAATCGCTGCAAAATCCGGCTGTATTTTCAAATTCCTTTTCAATTTCCAAGCACCCGTTGATGCACAAATCCAGATACGACTGTACTATGGGCAACTCCGCTGTGGGATAATGGTCTTTAGGAAAGTTTTTTTCCTGGCTCTCAACGGTATACACCCACACCCTGTCGCCAGGCTGAAACTGATTACAATAATCCTGTACGTTATTTAAATCGACTTGAATCCGGGTGTAACCGATCTCCCGCATATCAATAAGCCTCAGGTCTTCCGGTGTTACCTGATAGGCGACGCCGTTTACAAAGCTTTCGTCTTCCTTCAGTCCGTACCTGACAGCCTCTACGCATCCTAAAAAAGTCGTTCCGGGTCCGGGAACGGGAATTACCGCCCACCATCCTCTGGCCAAACCATAAATTTTAAGCGGAAATATCCTGTTTTTGTCCGGTGTCGTCCGGTTTCTTGAAAGTGAATAAATCAAAGAACCGTAACCAAAAACGTATTCCATGTTATGTTCAATATTGGTGTTTCCTAAAATTATACTAGATGAATATAATTGAACAAGGAAGTAATATAAAAACAAAAAATTTTATATTCTGTAATTAACGCCCTACTATCCACGCCGGATCGTCTTCCATGCGCGGTCTAAGTTTCACGCAATGATTGCGAAGTCTGGTCACAAAGACCGAGAATCCAATCCCCAAATTCAATACCCCTCAATAACCAGTTAACCCAGTAACTAAATAACCAGTAACCAAATAACCAATAACCAAATCACAACATCTCTATCACCGGTTCATCCGCAACCGTCCGGAAGCGCCAAAAATCCGTTCCATTTCCTGCTGGACTTCCGACGCCCGTTGATCATATCCCTTTTCTTTGAGCATCGGCACAAAATACCGCAACATCTCTATGGAAATACTTGCTTCACGATCCAGTGGCCTGTTTGTAGCGTCATAAAATTCCAGCATTTCCACCGAGCGTACAGACATCTTATCCACAATGTCCAACGCCAGTTCATCCTCTCCCAATTCAAACAGCAGGGGCACCGACTGGCCGCTGGCCAGGTCATAAGGAATGGCAACGTCAGGAAACTTCTCCAGGCTAAGTTTTTGGATGTCCCTGGCTTTCCCGGTTTCGTCTTCATCGAGAAGCGCGATGGTCAAAGTATTCAGCGAACTTCTGTGGTTGGCCGTGAACCTGCGGAATTCCTCGTCAAAATAATTGTCGGGGTTGTTCATGCCTCTGAAAGCAAACTTTTCCATCACGTTCTTATAGGCCAGCTCCGTGTTCACCAACTCCTCCACGTTCTCGGGCTTTTGAACCGGCAACAGCCGATAAGTCAGCCCTTCCATTACCACGTGGTTTCTCAGGTCAAAGCCAATGGTTGCCAGCGAGGTGTTGTTGAAATAGATGGGCCGCTCCCACTCGTTGGTAGCGATCAGGTCCATCAGCATCATGTTTCCTTTGGTCATGTAATTCCCCTTAACCCGCAGGTTCAGTTGAGGAATAACCAGGTCCTCCATGCCTTCCGGAATTATCCCGCTGTCCAGCACCTTTTCCTGGTCAACTTCCAAAACAAGGTTTCTGGAAGGCACCGCATTGATGGAGCCCGACAACTGTGAACTCAGCCTCAACAATTCACTTTCGTTTTTCAGCAACTTAAGGTATTCACGTAAGGAAATTGCCTCCAACCGGTCGGTGACATACAGCACATCGTTGGTGCCCTTTTTGTAATTTTTAGGTTCCAGCGAAAAATCCAAAGCAGGGGATTCGTTGACCGGCCGTGTCATTTGATTGACATACCAATCCGTGTCAAAGTAACTTAAGACAATCACCCTGACATCGGTCCGGAATCCCTCCACCTCCTGTACGTACCAAAGCGGAAACGTGTCGTTGTCTCCTCCCGTAAAAAGTATCGCGTTGGGGGCGCAGGAGGCCAGGAAATTTCGCGCAGAATCCACTGAAAAATACCGGTCGCTTCTGTCATGGTCATCCCAGTTTTCGAATGCAAGAATTGTGGGTACCGAAAAACCAATCACCGTCGCCAGAATTCCCGCCACCGCAAAATTCTTGTTAATTTTTCCGATCGCATGGGCCAAAGCCATTACCCCCATGCCGATCCAAATGGCGAAAGTATAAAAAGAGCCTACATATATATAATCCCGCTCCCGGGGTTCCACCGGAGGGGAATTGAGGTAAAGTACCAGCACCACCCCCATCATCAAAAACAGCAATAGTATCACGCAAAATGACCTACCATCATACTTGGCCTGAAAGAAAAATCCAATTAAGCCCAGAATCAACGGCAGCATCAGGTAATTGTTGTGCGCCTTGTTGTTGGTGATGTACTCGGGGTAATCTATCGTGATGGTCTCCCAAAGGCCTATCCACGGCGCATCGCTGAAATCACTTTCCCTACCGGAAAAATTCCACATAAAATAGCGCCAGTACATATGCCCAAGCTGGTGGGTAAACATAAAATAAAGGTTGTCTCCAAAGGTCGGGTCCTCGCCCTCCCGGAG
>DATGOS010000138.1:0-4195 GCA_035305725.1 Cyclobacteriaceae bacterium | reverse complement strand
TTCAATTCAGCCGGTAAAATGGGCAAGCAAAACAGCGTGGTGAGGATCTATTCTAATGCCTCTGAGCCCATCGAAAAGGTTTCCATGATTTCTAATGTATTGCCAAAGGGATAACATCTATTGAAGACGAAGGGAAAGAATACACAATAAAACTTTTCTTTCCCTTCGTCACTCGATTTTTTCCTCCCTACAATCTGTCCCCTATTTTTTTGGTGCTTGGAGGCATTATTTGAAGCTAAGGCAAAACCCGTAAATCAGAACAGACTATTGGTAAACTGAATTTTCACCTTTAGCTGAAAATCCTTAATTACCTTAAATACTTCCACCAAGGCCACCCTTTCTACTTTGGTAAGCTTTTCGAGAAAAATTACATTTTGGGGGGCTACCTTCTCATTGATAATCTGCCGGGCTTGGCTCTCCAGTCTCAAAGCCATCAAATAGTAATAGGCATGCCTGATCTCTTGGTGTTCCTCCGGGGTAAAATGCCCCTTTTCGGCCAATATCTTGAGACGCTCCCCTGTGTTGGTTTCAAAGATCCGGTGTTTTAGCGCAAATACCCTCGTCAGGTCCACAATAGGAGTCATTGCTTTTTTAATATCAAACACCTTTTTTTCATCCACCGTAAAGGTTTTTATTCCTTTGAAAAATGTCAACGGCGGCTCATATTGAAAGGAGTTTTGGGCCATATTGAGAAAAAATCGCGGCAATGGTGCCTGAAGCTGTAGATCCATATGGGCATGAAGTTCTTCCAAAATCCCTACATCCCCATATACCGCCCGGTTGTCAAAAAATGTAGAATATTTCATCACAGTTTCCTGCGTGGAAGCCATTATCCACTCATCATAATTCCGCTTCCAATGCGACAATGAATGCGTCCACTTCGGATTTTTGGCCATAAAGTCCCCTTTGCAAAAGCTGAACCCGATCGTGTTCAGGGCTTCGGAGACCTGATCGGCAAATTTCAGAAAGTACTCCCGCACGAGTTCCCGTTGCTCGTTGGCTTTGTCTTCGTAAATAATGGCATTGTCCTGATCCGTCTTGAGGGTCTGTTCCTTCCTCCCCTCGCTGCCAAGCGTGATGAACACAAATTTGGAAGGAGGCTGCCCCATCTCATGGATTACATGGTCGATTACCCTTAGGACGATGGTATCCGAGACTGCCGTGATGATTTGGTTGACAATTTCGGATTTGATGCCCCGTTCCAGCAGCCTTTGCACAATCCCCGGGACCTGCTCCCATTTGCTTTTAAGTTCCTCCATGGAAGTGGCCTGCTTGACCGACTGGATAAACACCAAAGAAGACTGCGACTGTTCGCTGAGCAGCTTGTTCCTAGAAATAAACCCCACGTATTTTCCCCCGCTCGTTAACAGGAGGTAGCGGGTATGGGTCTGAAACATCAGGAGCAAGGCTTCATAGATAAAGGCTTCCCTGTCTATGGCCACCAGATTCCTTTCCATGACTTCCATCACGGGAGTTTCGACCGAAATCCTTTTGGCAATCACCTGATCCCTAAGGGTAATATCGGTCACATAACCGGATACCTTCCCGGCGTCATCCGTGATAAACATGCAGCTGGTTTTCTCCTGTGCCATCCGTTCTGCCACCCGGTAAATGGGCATGGCAGCGTCACAGGTAAGCAGACTCCGTGGATCGAGAGACGCTACTTTTTGCGCATAAAATATATCCGTCGTGTTTTGGTTGTTCTGGATGGACAGTGGCACTGTCAAGGCTTTTTCGGTTTCCTTCTCAGCAAATATCACCTCTCGGACCTTCTCAGCCCATCGGCCATAAATCTTCCCACTGGGATGCAGCCTATCCTCCACATAAGAGCCCTCTAGGCCGCCAATCTCCCGGTACTCCGAGGTGATATCCAAATAATGGACTTCCTTTCTTCGGGAGATTTCAAGATTGACCTGGTTGAACTCATCAATTTCTTCCGCAATAGCGGAAACATTTCTTTCGCCTTCCCTGGCAAAAGGGGTAACCCCCCAGTCCGGAATGGAAAGAACAATGACCCGGCTGGGCTTATTCTCTGCAAATTGAATTGCTTTTTCCAATAGCTGATCAAATTCCTCCCCATATTGAGCCAAGCTTAGCCCCCGATACTGGTTGTTCACGCCGATGAGCAAGGTCACCCAATCATATTTTGAATGGGGTATATTTGCTGCAACAATCCCTTCCATTAGCTCCGCAGTGGTCCAGCCGGTCTGGGCGATCACGGTTGGAGGTAAAAAATCTACTTCGCCCCTGAGAAGAGAAAGTAACTGCTGAGGAAAACTATCGCCCTCCCCCACTCCTTCGCCTACGGTATAAGAATCCCCCAGGGCAAGGTATCGGTAGCTGGTGTTTTTTTCTTTCATTCAATTGTTCGGAAAAAAGATTAGCCCGCAAAAACCGCCTCCTTCATTTCAAATGTGCCGCGGGTGGCATCCATGCTTACTCTGGCACCTATCGGAACGATAAACTGCTTAGGGACATGCCCGATCATCGCCCCTCTGTAAGCAGGGATTTTCAGGGGCAAAATAAAATCCTCCAAAATCTGGTTTAACGTGAGCGAACCATAACCTCCCGAAGGATCGCAGTCCGTGCATTGGCCAAAGATAAAGCCTTTGATTTTGTCCAGCGCCCCCATCAGCTGCAAGGTGCTCATCATCCGGTCAATCCTGTAGGGACTTTCCTCTACATCTTCCAAAAACAATATCTTATCCTGAAAATCCGGCAGATAAGGGGATCCGGCAAGCGCCGTCAACACCGTGAGGTTTCCTCCCACGATCACCCCTTCGGCTATTCCCGGCGTGATGGTCTGTGTCCGGTTTTGCTTAATCACCAAATCATCCCCCTTCACCACTTCATTTTCGAACTTGATCAGTTCCTGATCAAAGAACATTCTCCTGAATTGGCTGGCATTAAAGCTGTTCCAACTTCCACTGCCATTGGGACCATGGAAGGTGATCAATCCAGTCTGGGTGTAGATGGCTTGGTGTAACGCAGTGATGTCACTATAACCCAAGAGGGGCTTTGGGTTTCTTTTGATGTTTTCGTAATCGATAAGAGGGAGTATTCTGGCAGCACCCGACCCGCCCCTGAGGCAAACAATGGCCCTGACCTGCTGATGGGCAAACATGTCATTGAGATCCTTTGCCCGCTCGGCATCCGTCCCCGCCAGATGCCCCCGCCGGTTGGCTGCAGACTCGCCCAATACGACATTAAAACCCAAAGCTTCCATAGCTTCCTTTGCAAATATGAATTGCATCTCGTCCGCCATGGCTGCCGAAGGGCTGATAATACCGACCAGATCCCCTTTCTTTAAAGGCCGGGGAAGCAGTTGATCGGAAGGACGGGCAACAGGAAATTCAGAGGCTTGGGACATGCCCAAAAAAGGCAAGGCACCGGCGGTAAGTCCCAGGGTTTTGATAAAATCTCTCTTGTTCATTCCATGAAATTAATAATTATCCCTGATATACAACAATACCTTTTCCATCTGGCTGCGCACTTGGCTGGCTTTGTAGGGATAGTTATTATTCATAAAGGCAAAGGCATAGACCTTATTCTTTCTTGTCTTGATAAAGCCTACCAGGGAATGGTGATTACTGATGGTGCCGGTCTTGGCAAAAATATACGGAACCTGGGCTTTGTAATTGTTTTTCAGCGTACCGTTGACACCGCCTTTGGGAAAAAGATTAAACAAAACATCGTCAGGATAAAGCCGATAGATTTTTTCCGTCACTGCCACCATGGCCCGCGGCGTAATCATATTGTGCCGCGACAATCCCGAACCATCCACCCACTGGGGCGGCTCGGGAAGATCCATCAGGAAATTCTTTTTAATGTAGTCGATGGCCTTTCCGGTATTCAGCTCCTTGTATATTTCGTCCGAAATCATCAGCATCAACTGCTCGGCGACGAAATTATCGCTTTCCTGAAGGATTTCCTTGTACAGCGCACTTGTCTTCACTCCTTTCAAGACAAAATGCTGCTCTGGAAGTCTTTCCTGAGAGGGGATCACTTCTTTGTTTAACTCCTTTGTGGCCAAAAGGCTAAAGGTCTGCTGGGAGGTAATAAAAGGCACTTTAGCCTGTCGGCCGTTATAGCTTCTGGGGTTATAATAAAACGTATTGGTGTGTAGGTCACGCTGTACGTTGTTCATAGAGCGGTCGCTCATCGACAGCTGTTCCCGGAAATGTGCGGGAGACAA
>DATGOS010000137.1:0-7375 GCA_035305725.1 Cyclobacteriaceae bacterium | reverse complement strand
ATTGCGGCACAATCCGGGATTTCGGGATCCGCGGAAATTGGTAAAAACTGCATCCTTGGGGGTAAAGCGGGAATAGTCGGCCATATCAAAATCGCCAACAACACGAGTATCGGGGCAAATACCGGTGTTTCCAAATCCATTAAACAAGAAGGTACTTCCGTCTTTGGGTATATGGGAATCGATCCAAAGGACTTTTTAAGATCCTATACAATTTTTAAGAAACTGCCGCAGCTTCAACACAAATTACAAGAACTTGAAAAAAAACAATAAATTTGTTTTTAAACAGGAGTTTGCTGCTAAAAAACAAAATATTTAATGAAGGTAAAGCAACATACCATAGGGAAACAAGTGACCGTGTCCGGCGTAGGTTTACATACCGGGGTACTGGCCACGATGACTTTTGTCCCTGCTCCTCCCAATCACGGTTATAAATTCCAGAGGCTGGACCTTGAAGGCATGCCCATTGTAGACGCGGACGTAGACAATGTGGTAGACGTGTCCAGGGGTACAACCCTCGAACAAAACGGCGCCCGGATATTTACCGTAGAACATGTGCTGGCCGCGCTGGTTGGTTTGGAAATTGACAATATATTGATCCAGCTCAACGGGCCGGAACCTCCCATTATGGATGGAAGTTCCATCCAGTTTATACACAAACTTGAGGATGCGGGGCTGGAGGAACAGAATGCCCTCAGAAGATTTTTTGAAGTCCCGGAAAGCATCCACTACAGGGATGCGGAAAGAGAAGTTGAAATGGCAGCGCTTCCCCTGGACGATTACCGGGTGACGGTAATGGTGGATTACAATTCCCCCGTTCTTGGTAGCCAACACGCATCCATTACCGACATCAGTAAGTTCAAGACGGAGATTGCCTCCTGCAGAACCTTTGTTTTTTTGCATGAGCTTGAGAAACTCTATAACCAGAACCTGATCAAGGGAGGAGACCTGAACAATGCCATTGTGGTGGTGGACCGGGTGGTGGAAGACAAGGAATTGGAGCATTTGGCGAAGATGTTTAACAAACCCAAAGTAGAAGTCCGAAAGGAAGGCATTTTAAACAATGTGGAGTTGCGGTATAAAAACGAACCCGCCCGGCACAAGCTGTTGGATGTGGTGGGTGACCTTGCGCTGGTGGGGAGGCCGATAAAAGCCCAAATACTGGCTGCCAGGCCCGGACACGCGGCCAATGTGGCCTTTGCCAAAAAGCTGAAAAGGGCGATGGAAAAAGCCGGACCGAGCCATATTCCGCACTACGACCCAAAACTCCCGCCGGTATTGGATATCAACCAAATAAGTAATATACTGCCCCACAGGTATCCCTTTCAGTTGCTGGACAAAATAATATACCTGGACGAAATGGTCGTGGCCGGTGTAAAGAACGTTACCATTAATGAGCCGTTCTTTGTGGGACATTTCCCCAACAATCCTGTGATGCCCGGCGTACTTCAGGTGGAAGCTATGGCCCAGACGGGAGGAATCCTTGTCCTGAGCTCTGTGGAAGATCCCGAAAATTACTGGACTTACTTCCTGGGGATCGAAAATTGCAAATTCAGAAAAATGGTCCTTCCCGGAGACACCATCATATTCAAATGTGAACTCTTATATCCGATAAGAAGGGGCATCGCAAAAATGAAAGGTGAAGCTTATGTGGGAAATACCCTTGTTTGTGAAGCTGTCATGACTGCCAGTATTGTAAGAAAAGACGCATGATAAGTAAACTATCAGAAATACACGAAAACACCCACATTGGAAAGAATGTTACTATTGAAGCATTTACCTCAATCCATGAGGGCGTTGAGATTGGGGACGGCACCTGGATAGGTTCTAATGTTACCATATATCCCGGTGCCAAAATCGGAAAAAACTGTAAAATATTTCCCGGTGCTGTAATATCAGCCATCCCCCAGGATCTAAAATTCCAGGGGGAGGAGTCTACGGTTGAAATAGGCAACAACACCACCATCAGGGAGTGCGTCACCATCAACAGAGGTACCATAGACAAAAAAGTCACCAAAATAGGCGATTTCTGTCTTTTGATGGCTTACGTACATATTGCCCATGACTGTATAATCAGCAACAATGTAATTATTGCCAATACCGTGCAGGTGGCCGGCCATGTGTCCATTGATGAATGGGCATTTGTCGGCGGCAGCAGTGCCATACACCAGTTTGTCAAGATAGGCATGCACTCCATGATTTCGGGGGGGTCGTTGGTCCGAAAGGATGTACCCCCGTTTACCAAGGCCGCAAGAGAACCCCTTAGCTATGCAGGGGTAAACTCCCTGGGCCTGAGGCGAAGGGGTTTTTCCAGCGATACCATCAACCACATACAGGAAGTGTACCGTTACCTGTTTTTAAATAGTTTGAACAACAGCCGTGCCCTGGAGGAAATCGAGGTAAACCTTCCGGCTACCAAAGAAAGGGACGAAATTGTAAACTTCATCCGGTCCTCGGAGCGGGGGTTGATGAAAGGATACATCAATTGATAAATGTTGGAGATTCAGGTTCGGGAAGCAGCAAAAAAATTCCAGTTTGAATGGATTTTTTCAAATCTGAGTTTTGAGGTGCCCGCAGGTGGAAAAATAGCGATTACCGGCGGCAATGGTTCAGGAAAATCCACCCTCCTCAAATGCCTCTCCGGGCAAATTCCTCTGACTGCGGGAAAAGTCACCTACCTGAGAGATAAAAAGCCTGTGGAAGAAGCTGCGATTTACCGGTTTCTGGCTATTGGCGCACCATACCTCGAACTTCCCGAAGAGTACACACTTACCGAGCTGCTACGGTTTCATTTTAGATTCAAAAAGAAAGTCGCGGGAATGGACACTGATGATATGGTTAAAATCATGTATCTGGAAAAGTCCGCGGACAAGCAGATTTTGTACTTTTCCTCAGGAATGAAACAAAGACTGAAGCTCGGCCTGTGCTTTTTTTCCGACGTGCCCTTACTGCTATTGGATGAGCCGGTTTCAAATCTGGACAAAAAGGGAATCGGCTGGTATCAGGAATTGGTTCGGGAATACGGTGCAAAAAAGACAGTTTTCGTCTGCTCCAACGACAGCCGGGAGTATGGGTTTTGCGACCGCATCATAAATGTGGAAGATTACAAACCAAAAGCGTCAATTTCATAAAAGGATTAGACTAATTTATCAGGATTCTTCCTATTTTTAGAAATGCGAAAAATAATGCTTCATACCTTTTGGATTTTTGCCGCAGGCGTACTGCTGTTCGCGTGTAACGGTGGTGGGGACACGGATCCCCAGGGGGAGAAAACCAAGGAACAACTGGCAACTGAGGCACTCACTGGAGGAAGCCATATTGTTTGGACGGTGGCAAACGGGGGATCTGTAAGCAAAGACGGGCAATCCCTCACGGCCGACTACCAGAATTTTGAACTGAGTTTCGTGACTAACGCCAACAACAGGACCTATTCAAGCAGCGCCAATCCACTGTTTGACCGGCTCGGGGACTGGTCATTTGCAGGAGAAAATTTTGACAAGATCCAGCTTTCTGGAAGTTCGCCTGCAGCAGGCCGGGAAATATCCTTCAGCAGGGAGGGTGACAGACTGAGGCTGCAGTTTGCAGTTCCCATGCCCGTCAACGCACGCGTGAATGCCCTTGCCGGCTCCTATATTTTTGAATTGATAAAAAAATAAAAACTGGTTGTGTACCTTTTCACCTGATGGTAAATTTATGAAAAACACTATTTTATTGACCGCCGTACTTCTTTTGTTTTCATCATCCGTGTTTGGCCAAAACAAAGATACGGAACGCCTGGAAAATGCCGTAGAAGAGTTAAGGAAGCTTTTGATTAATCCCAATGAAAGTGCGCTAAAAAAACTGACCCTGAAGGAGCTCAGCTATGGACACTCCAACGGCTTGGTTGAAAACCAACAGGAATTCGTAGATTTTCTGCTTTCCGGCAAATCCCAGTTTGTAAACATAAAACTGGAAGAACAGACCGTGGATTTGGTGGACAATGTGGGTCTTGTCAGGCATGTGTTGCTGGCGCAGACAAACAACGAAGGAACCGTCGGAAACATCAAGCTGGGTGTGCTGATGGTTTGGAAGAAAGACCGCGGCCAATGGAGACTCCTGGCCAGGCAGGCGGTTAAGCTGCAGTAGTGGTGACTTCTGCGTTGCGGTACCTTGACTTCAAAACCTAAGATTCAGAAAAAGTAAAAAAACCGCGAAGTACTCAGGAACACGCAATGGACGCCAAGAAAATTTATACAGCCTTTCCGGCATAGTATACACCTACGGGTACGCCAGGAGCGTACAAGAGGCGGCATGAAATTCCTTGTGACCTTTGCGAAACCTTGGGTTCCCTGCGGTTAATCCATTCCTTTCCGCAAGGGTCCCCACTGAGACCATGTGTTAATTCCACAATTGCGTCTTCGCGAGTTTTTTATCGTAAAGTCACCAACGTGACCCCCGGGCCTCCCCGATCCGCGTGTTCGTCCTGGAATTTTGCAACGGCTTTCATTCCTGCCAGCAAATCCCGGGTGATCTGTCGCAAAATCCCGTCGCCCTTGCCGTGGACAATACGGAGTTCCCGAAAACCCAGCATATGCCCTTCATCAATAAAATTCTGGATCAAAAGAATGGATTCCTCCCCCCGTCTTCCCCGGATATCCAAACTGGTGGAAAAGTCCATCATTTTGGAATGGGTGTCATAACCGCTACCTCCAGGCAACCTCTTCTTTGCTTTCTTAAGGAAGGTATTGGATACCTTTTCCAGCCGGTCCAATTTTACGTTGGACTTCAGGTCACCAATACTGATTTCCACATCATTGTTTTTGACGGAGATTACCTCGGCAAGGGTGCCACTGTCTCTGATCCGGACCTGGTCCCCGGCTTTAATCTCCCCTTTCTCTACCTTAACCGGTCTTGCTGCCTTAGGCCGCTCCGGTTTAACGGCATTTTTTAATTCGTCAAATTCCCGCCTGGCTTTTTGTGTGGCATCCTTTTCCGCCTGGCTTTCCTTAATCGCACGGATGGTGGCTTCAATTTTTCTGTTCGCCTCGTCCAAAATACCCTTGGCCTGGACCTTTGCCTCCTGGATCAGCTCCTTCTTGTTTTCTTCCAGGTTGGCTTTTAAGGTGCTGTACTCCCGGATTTTAGCCTGAAGCATATCCTCTTTTTGCCGGTTTTCCGCAAGCAGTTGATCATATCGGTTTTTCTCTGCCTCCAGTTTGTTCAACAACCTGTCATACCTCACCCTTTCCTCGCCGATCTGTTCTTTGGCATAGGCAATGATTTCTTTGGATATGCCGATTTTTGTCGCAATTTCAAGGGCGAAGGAACTGCCGGGTTTCCCAATCTCCAGTTGATACAAAGGCTCTAAATGATCCAAATCAAAACGCATGGCTCCGTTGGTCATGCCCTGGCTCCGGGAAGCCACCTGCTTTAGATTGCCATAATGGGTGGTAATAATTCCATAGGCACCGGTCTTGTTCAATGACACCAGCAAGGCTTCAGCAATAGCTCCCCCAAACTGCGGCTCGGTGCCTGTCCCGAACTCATCAATAAAAAATATTGTCTTTTTGTCCGCGTGCTCTGAAAAGTACTTCATGCTCATCAGATGGGAACTGTACGTGCTCAGGTCGTTTTCAATATTCTGCTCATCTCCGATGTCAATAAAAAAGTTACTGAACAGGCAACATTTGGAACCGGAGTCTACGGGAATAAGCAACCCACACTGCAGCATATATTGGAGCAACGCCGCGGTTTTTAAGGTAACGGACTTGCCCCCGGCATTTGGACCCGATATTACCAACAGTCGGCTGTTATGGTCCAATGTCAACTTCAAGGGTACAATTTCTTTCTGTTGCTGTTTCAGGGCCATTTCCAGCAAAGGATGCCGGGCGTTTTCCCACTCCAGCCCTCGGGTTTTGGTTAGTACAGGCCTGTTGGCACCGATATTTAAAGCCAGCTTTGCCTTCGCCCGGATAAAGTCCACCATACCCAAAAAATGAAAAGCCTGGCGCAGCGCCGGCGAAAAGGATCTCAAGGTGTCGGTAAGTTGCGTAAGGATCTTCTGCACCTCCCTGCGCTCCATATATTCCAGGTCCCTAAGTTCATTGTTGATATCCAGGACTTCGGCCGGCTCCATAAATACCGTTTGTCCGGTGGCGGATTCATCATGAATAAAGCCCCTGATTTTTCGTTTGTTTTCGGCAAGTACAGGGATGACCATCCTACCTCCCCGAATGGTGATGGAGGCGTCTTCAGGCGTATATCCCTTGGCCTTTGCCGACCTGAAGATACTTTCCAGCACTTTCCTTAGCCTGGTTTCCTCCTGAATAATCTGGGAACGGATGACGGCAAGTTCCCTGGTCGCATTGTTCTTTATTTTTCCTTTTTCATCCAGCACCTGTCCTATCGCGCCGAGCAGGGTATTGTCCAGGGAAACGGTTCTCACCAATTTAAAGAATTCAGGATACTCCTCCTGATGTTTGTTGAAAAAATCCACGCATCCCTTTAAGGTGATTAGGGCCAACCTGATTTCGTGAAACTCCCCCTCATCCAGAAATGTACCGGGTACTCTGGATTTGTTTAGATAGGGGTAAATGTTGAGGAAGTTGGAGGAGGGAAAGGTTTCTCCCGAAACAATTATTTTCCTAAACTCCTCTGTCTGGTCCAGCAGCCGGTTAACAAAAAAGTAATCCCTGGCAAAATACATTTTATCCACGAAGTCGGTGCCCAGGGTACTGCTGCATTGGTTCCGGACCAAATCTTTGATTTTGTCAAAATCGATCTTTGTTTCAAGGTTGCTCGGATACAGCATGTTATTGGTCTCCCGTCTTCGCCCTTACCGCAAGGGAATCAATGGTTCTAGAATAAATGTTTTCCATAGTCCTGGCGTCCCTGAGGTAGTATTCAAAACTGTCCATAAACACAGAGTCTGACACCTGATGTTTTTCGAAGATTTCTTTTTCCAGCACCGGGTATATTTTCCTTGAGGAATCATAAGGTATGGGCAGCGCGCTCACCATCCCTTCAGCCATATGTATATCCACAAGAACTTCCACGACTTTGTCCTCCGACAACAGCCCTGCGGGTTTTTCGCTCCCCGAGCACGCGGTCCCAAGCACAATAACAAGAATGAAGACGGTTATTTTTTTCACCCTGCAAAATTACCGATTCTAATGGAATTAAGACAACAAGTAAGGGCATACCCGTTTTATTATTCACCGGAGTCCACTAAATTAGGCCTCTGGAAAGGAAACGCTGATGAAACAACTGGTAAAAAAGCTCCGGAAATACGAAATCATGATCAGGAAAGTGGCCAACAACCACCTCCAGGGAGACTACCAGTCGATTTTTAAAGGCGCCGGGCTGGAATTTGACGACTTAAGACCCTACCAGTATGGCG
>DATGOS010000136.1:0-2767 GCA_035305725.1 Cyclobacteriaceae bacterium | reverse complement strand
TTGCTTCGCGAGTACGATCCTTTTTTCAAACTTTTCAACCCATCAACTTTTCAACTCATCAACTTCTCATTCCTTCTCATTCCTCCCCCAGCCGGAAAGCCACAATCACGTCGCCTTTTTCTGCCCCCAACCTGGATCCCCCACAGGCTATCACCAGATACTGTACGCCGTCGACCATATAGGTACTTGGCGTGGCAAATCCGGAGGTAGGCAGATCGCCTTCCCACAACAGGTTCCCGTTCTGTTTGTCAAAAGCCCTGATCTTACTGTCATTGCTGGCAGCAATAAACAACAATCCGTTTTCAGTCACAAGAGGGCCTCCGTAATTTTCCGTGCCGGTAGCCGATCCTTCCGGTCCTTCATATCCCCTGCTTTCGCCCAGGGGGATTTGCCATTTTTGCTCTCCCGTGTTTAAATCAACGGCCGTAAGCGAGCCCCAGGGAGGAGTAATGCCCGGATTGCCATGCCTGTCAAGAAATTTGCTGTAGCCTTTGATGGTCCAGGGCTCCACCAGTTCGTACATATTTTTATTAGGTGCCTGTTCGTCTTCCTGCACTTCCTCGTCAAATAAGTAAGCCATTAGTGCGTCCAGCTCCTTATCGGTAAGATGCGGAAAGCCTGGCATCATGCCCTTGCCTTTGGTAATCACTTCCCGAAGCTCCGGCTTCTGCATATTGTCTTTTAAACCAATCAAAGAAGGAAACCCGCTGGAAGGGCTGCCGGACCTTTCTACCCTGTGACAGGAGCTGCAACTTTGCACATACACCGACTGCCCCAGGCTGACGTCAGAAAGTTCCGTATTTTCCCTTAGGGTAACCACCCAGGGTACTTCGTTGGAATTAACGTACAAGATGCCCTCCGGGTCGGCGGCAGCGCCTCCCCATTCCGCCCCGCCGTTCAACCCCGGCACGATGAAGGTGGGCACATCGCTGAACGGCATATAAAAGCCCTTGTTGGCGCTGTCGTAAACCTGCTTCAGGGAGTCATAATCGGGGGAATAGGTATTCAGCTCCGATGCATCAATATTCAACCGAGAGATCGATTTTAAGGTAGCAGGCACCGGCTGCGTCGGCCATGCCTCCTCGTCCGCAACGGGGGAAGCGGGAACCTCCATGTCTTCTATCGGATATACCGGTTCTCCGGTATCCCTGTCAAAAACGAAAATATGGCCGTTCTTTGTCATCTGCGTTACCACATCAATTTTCTTCCCGTCTTTCTCAATGGTCATCAGGTTTGGCGGTGAAGGAAGATCCCGGTCCCAAATATCATGTCGGACAAGCTGGTAGTGCCAGATCCGCTCCCCCGTCCTTGCATCCAGGGCCAGCAAGGTATTGGCAAATAGATTTTCACCCTTTCTGCCCCCTCCAAAGAAGTCCTGACCCGCCGAACCCGTAGGCGCATAGACAATGCCCCGTTCCGTGTCCACCGCCATGCCCGTCCAGTTGTTCGCACCGCCGACCATGCCTTTGGTATGCACATCCGCCGGCCAGGTGTCAAATCCTAACTGCCCTTCAAAAGGGATGGTATAAAACACCCACGCCAGCTCGCCGGTCCTTACATTAAAAGCCTGTATAAAGCCCGGCGCGGATCCTGTGCCTTCCATCATCACGGTAGGCATAATAATTAAGTCCTCAAATATGGCTCCGGGGGTCCTCGACATCAGGTATTTGTCTTTAATAGCTTCCTCCTGGCCCAGGCCCGTCTTCAAACTCACCCTGCCGTCCTGTCCAAAGTCCGAAACGGGAACTCCCGTCTCAGCATCCAGGGCATACAGCCACTCATCATAGGAACACAGGATGCGCCTGTCCTCACCGTCTTCCCAATACGTGACGCCGCGGTTTTTTAAAAACCGCCTCGTCTCATCCGGTACAAAACGCCAAAGCTGCTCGCCCGTCTCGGCGTTAACGGCAAAGACGTTGCTCGCCGCAGAAATGCCGTACAACACACCGTCAATGACGATAGGGTTACACTGAAAATCCCCAGAATCACCGGTGTTGTATTGCCAGGCTATCTGAAGCCGGTTGACATTGGATGCGTCTATCTGGTCCAGGGTAGTATAATGGTTTCTGTCCGGCCCGCCTAAGTACTCCGCCCAGTCCACATTTTGCACCGGATCTGTACAGGAACCCACAGCGACAACAAATAAAACAAATAAGAAAAAGTACTTTAAATAAGCCATAGTTTAATTGTTGAGCCAAGTATTACCCGGTGGCAGTTGCAAAAAACAGCCGGGTAATACATGGCATAGATGTTCATTTTTTAGAAGATGTACAACCCGGAATTTTAATCCAACCAGCCCGGGTTTTGGTAATATTTATCGTTCAGCGTCAATTCCATGGTGGGAATGGGGTTTAAATAATCCCGGTCCGGCTTAAACCCGTATCCATTCGGCAGGGCTTTTTGATGGGCATCAATGTATCCGTTCGTGGTATACACATTCACCCCTTCCTCCATTTCCGGATAGTCTTCCGGGACAAATGTTGCGCCCAAGGACCTTTTGCCCACCACCAGATGATGTGCGCGCCACCTCAGAAAATCATGCAGGCGCAAGCCTTCAAAAGCCAGTTCCACCCTTCTTTCCCGTCGTATCTCGTTGATGATGGGAGATAAGGTCGGGTAATCCCACTGTGGATCGTGGACGATATTGTCCAGACGCAAGTGGGGCATCGCCACCCTGTCGCGCAGTTTGTTGACTGTAAGGTCCAGATCGGACTGGGTGATTTCACCCAATTCGGCCCTGGCTTCCGCGTAGTTAAGCAAGGCCTCT
>DATGOS010000135.1:0-3645 GCA_035305725.1 Cyclobacteriaceae bacterium | reverse complement strand
GGATACAACCTGAGCGGCCCCCGGGAGATAGCCGTCAACCAGGAAAGTAAAGCACGATTGTCGGAGGTGGCTTCCACAGTATTTTCCAGCAAAACCATACTGGCCGCCTTTATTGGAACGGTTCTCACGGTGCTGATTTATGGGTTCGGGTTTTTTTCAGCCTATAAAGAGATCTTATTTTTTTCCCTCTTACTGCTGTTTTCAGAAGCCACCGCATCCGCCTGGATGTTTCAGGGACTGGAGAAAATGAAGATGGTGTCCATCGCCAACCTCGCTGCAAGGCTGCTGTATCTGCTTGCCCTTGTGCTGTTTGTCACCAGGCCGGAAGATGCGAAATGGGCCAATTTTTACCTGGGCGCCACCGCTTTGGGGATGAATGTCCTGCTGTTGCTCTTTATTCATGATGGACTAAAAATAAACTTACTGCTTCCGAAATGGCGTCAAATCAACCGTTCATTAAAAGAGAATTTTTCCTTGTTTGCCTCGGGACTGGCGGGGCATGTGTCGGTTCACGGCGGGTTGGTTATCCTAAGCTTTTTTGCGGAAGCAGCACTTTTGGGCATGTACAGCCTGGCGGAGAGAATCGCAATGGTGCTGCGGATGGTGCCGACATTGCTCACCCAGGCCGTGTATCCCAATGCCAGTAAACTGTTCCAAACTGACCTGGACGCATTCTATAATTTTACGGGCAAGTTTTATCGGGCTTCCTTAGCCGTTTCCCTGATGATTACCCTGCTGGTTTTGCTGCTGGCGCCGCAAATTATCTGGCTGTTGTCGAATGAACACCTTAAATCTTCTATAATATTTCTGCGGATTTTGGCTTTTGTGCCATTCCTGGCCACTCTAAATGTGGCCAATATGATTCTGATGCTGGTCTCTGACCAAAAAAGCACTTTGCTGCATTCCGCATGGATTTCAGGGTTATATATGGTTGTAGCCGCTGCCGTTCTGGCTTTTTTTTTCGGAGGCCAGGGACTTGCTTACACGTTACTCTCTACGGAAATGATTACCTTTGCCGTCTGTTTGGTCATGATAAGGAAAAGGAGCCCGGATATTTTTAATGGATTTTACAGAAGTGCCCTCGGTAGCCATAGTTTTAGTTAACTGGAACGGGTATGAACTGACCAGGGCCTGCATACATTCTCTTCAAAAGGTCAGCTATCCGAGTTTTTCCGTGATTCTGGTGGATAATGGCTCCGTAGACCAGTCCGGTAAGCGCCTACATTCTGAATTTGAAGAAATTGTCTATCTGCAAAACAGTCAAAACGAAGGTTTCACAGGCGGCAACAACAGGGGCATAACCCATGCGCTAAAAGAAGATTATGATTATATTTTATTGTTGAACAATGATACCGTCGTCGCACCTGGCTTTTTGGAGCCAATGGTATCTTTTTTGGAAAGGAATCCCAATTACGGTGCAGCGCAGCCAAAGATTTTGTTTGAAGCAAACCGCGACACCCTATGGAATGCAGGAGGAGGCTATTTTAAAGGGTTGGAAATGACCTGGTCGGTTGGAATAGGGCAGAAGGACCGCGGCCAATTCAACCGGGAAAAGGATGTTCCCTGGATTACCGGCTGCTGCATTCTGGTAAAAGCATCCTGTATCAAACGGGTGGGACTGTTGGACACCGGATATTTCGCCTATTATGAAGATGTAGACTGGTCGTTTAGGATGAGAAAGAACGGCTTTCGGCTACGCTATATCCCGGACGCTGTCATCTACCATGTGGCGGGAGCCTCTTCCGTGGCCAAAGAAAAAAACAGGGAGGGAACAGTTCATCCCATTGTCCACTACTATAGAATCAGAAACCATCTTTTTCTCATTAGAAGCCACGCCCATTGGTGGTCCTTTACGTTCAGCTTGGTTTATCAAACAGTGAAGAATTTGGGATTTTTATCATTCTTTATCGTGAAAGGCAGAACGCAAAAAGCCAGGGCTGTGTGGAAGGGATATTGGCAGGGGCTTTTTTCAACCAGGTAACATCAGCAGATGAATAAACAGGAACACAAATATCCGGGCCTACAGGAGTATGCCAGGGAGATGGGTACAGCACCGGAATTGTTGGTAGAAGCCTTTCATCTGGAAAACTTTTACCACAAAAAGCTGATCAGTGAGCAGGACGGTAAGAAACGGGAGTCAATCTATGCGGAATTTTATTCAAATCTTTTGCAACTGTACGGCAGGGATGCAAGCCCTGGGAGCAGCGTGGAACAAAAAATCAGGGAAAAGGATCCCCAGGTGAGGCTTTTTGAACGTGAATTAAGAAACAAATCCATCATTGATTTTGGATGCGGCGAAGGCAGTTTTTTATTGAATATCAGGAACAACCTACCTTATAAATCCCTGACAGGGGTGGACGTTTACATCCCGGATACATTGCGCAACCATCCGGACATCAACTTTATTGCGTCGGGAATCATCCATTTCAGAACCCGGGAGAAATTCGAGCTTGCGTTTTCGGACAATGTTATCGAACACCTGTCTCCGCTGGATCTGGACGACCATCTTAAATCCGTGTACGAATCGCTGGTGCCCGGCGGGCATTTTATTTTGGTCATGCCCAACCGCCTGTTCGGCCCCATGGACATTACCCGGATTCTGGACAATAGCAGTTCCGGCAAGGTCAAAGCCCAGGGAGGACATCTCAATGAATCGACCTATCATGAAATGGCGGAAAATCTTCGTCAGGCAGGGTTCATCAATTTTGAAACCGTACTTCCCGTCCCAAAACTGAAATACGGTATTTTTAGAAACATCCGGGTACGCACAGGCTGGATTGAGGCTATTGAGCAAAGCAATCGCTGGCTGTGGTTTTTCAGAAGTTTAAGGGTAAACGGCCGGTGTCCGGTCCGGTTTACGGTAACCATAAAATGTCAAAAGCCCTTGTAAGTGATTTCGACTGTACTTTTCCTCCTGGTGCTGGCCGGCGTTGTGCCGTTGTTTTTGGTTACGCTGAAGAACGTTGTTTTTAAAGGAAAATGGGAACATGTTATATTTTTTATGTGCCTTTACCTGCCGGTCTATATCACGGTCTTGAGCATTTCATATCAAACCACGGGCTCTACCTTAGTGGTGGCTGTTTTTCAGTATTTGAAGGAGATCGTATTGGTGCTGGCCCTGGCGTCTTTCATTTTTTTTCAACGGGACATCTTTGATTATGGCCTGAGACTGAACATTGTCGATAAGCTGTTCATCGCTTTTTTTTCCCTGGCCTTTCTGTACCTGCTGCTGCCTCTGGGGGAAGCAACTTTTGTGAACAAGCTGATTTACTTAAAAAACAGCATGCTGATGGGCATGCTTTATTTTTTTGGCCGCAACACCGTTTTTGATGAGGACCGGACGGTGATGTTGTTCAAGTGCATCATGGGGATAGCGGTGGCTGCGTTTGCCTTGAATATCGTCGAAAAAATACTAGGCGTTCATTTTCAAAGTTTTACCGGCTACGCGGCGTTTAATTATGCCATCAACGGCATGGAACCTTCAGGAAATTATGGCCTGGCCTGGACTTTTGAAACCCAAACCACTGCCAAGCGCTTTGCCTCCTTTTTTTCAGATCCTTTGGAGCTGGCAAGTTCATGCCTTTTGGGGTTTTCAGCGGGATTGATCTGGTATTTGACCTCAAAGCGGGAAGATGCTACAATTTA
>DATGOS010000134.1:0-2426 GCA_035305725.1 Cyclobacteriaceae bacterium | reverse complement strand
GATCCCACCTTGTACAGGATATTCATCACGGCCATTTCAGTGTTCCGGTCCTCATGAACCAAAACTTCGAGACCGTTGTCCAACTGGAATTTTTCGTAACTTATCATATAATCTCCCTCATAAGGCAAACCCGGCACAACTTACTTTTCCCGCGTGAAAGTACAAACAATTTGCGTGATTATCACTCCCTCTGTGGCTCAGGCAGCGGCATCCCCTAAAAAGCCTTTATGGCACAAGTCATTAAAGCATTGGGGCGAGGAAAAGTTTCCCCGTGATCCCGTGTGGCGGGAAATTTCCCCCACCCGAATTCGTTAAAAATGCCTAACTTTACCCTAAGAACCATAAGTTGTGACTTTTACAGAAAAGCGCGTTAAATGATAAAATCCGCCATTGACCCAGCATGTACGGGGCAGTTTTCTCCCATTTTCCTGGACTATATTGATCAAAAAGCCGGGCTCCGGCCTTTTTACCAGGCTTACCCCAGTTTGGAAAATTTCCGAAAGGCAGTGGAAGAAAGGACTTTTCACCAACAGGACAGGGAACTGCTGGCAAATACGCTACAAAAACAATATGTGAACTTTGAAATCAGTAAACCGGTCCGGACAAATTTAGACAAGTTAAGAGATTCTACCACCTATACCGTCACCACGGGACATCAGCTCAACCTTTTTACCGGGCCGCTCTATTTTATCTATAAGATTGTTTCCACAATCAACCTGGCAGATAAGCTAAACCAGACTTATCCTTCCCATCACTTTGTACCCGTATATTGGATGGCTTCAGAGGATCATGATTTCATGGAGATCAACCATTTCCATTTTGATGGAAAGAAGTTCGTGTGGAGTACCGAACAGACAGGTGCTGTGGGGGAGTTCGTTCTGGATTCGGGCATCAAGGACCTCTTAAAACAAGCCGCGTTTGCCCCGGATTTTTTCAAAAAGGCTTACCTGGAACAAAAAAACCTGGCTGACGCCGTGCGGTATTATGTAAACCATTTGTTCGGCGAAAAGGGTCTTGTGGTCATCGACGCCAACGCCCAGGCGCTTAAAGCACGGTTTAAAGCCGTGATCAAGGATGATCTGCTCCATAATCACGCGCAGGATCTCGTCAGCAAGGCCTCGTCCGATCTGAGCAAAATGGGATACAAGGAACAGGTCTTTCCCCGGGAAATCAACTTTTTTTTCATGGAGAAAGGAGTGCGTGAAAGAATCATCAGAGTAGGGGAGGAATTCAAAATTTCCGGAATAGAAAAGAACCACTCCGTGGATGAAATGCTGGCAATGGTTGAAGAAAGCCCGGAAAAGTTCAGCCCTAACGTGGTGATGAGGCCGCTATACCAGGAGCGGATACTGCCCAACCTGGCTTATCTGGGAGGTCCTGCCGAGGTAGCTTACTGGCTTCAGTTGAAGTCCGTATTCCGTCACTACCAGACGCCGTTTCCTATTCTGCTTCCGCGAAATTTTGTTATGGTTTTGAATCCGCCGATGCAGCGAAAGATGAATGCCCTGGGCCTTTCCGACCAGGATCTGTTTACGGAGTTTGACCAATGGAAAAAAGAATTCGTTACTAAACACAGCACACTGGACATTTCCCTGGCGTCGGAAAGGAGGCAATTGACCGAAATTTTTGATCAGGTAAAAGCCAAAGCCAAAGAGTCTGATCCCACCCTGGAATATTCGGCGGAAGCCGCAAAATCCCGTGCGCTAAAAATAATGGATCAATTTTCCGTTAAATTACGAAAAGCTGAGGAGCGGAAGGCCTCGTCCGCTCTAAACAAAATGCGGGATTTGAAGCGAACACTTTTTCCCGGGGGACAGCCGCAGGAGAGGCTGGAAAATTTCCTGCAGTTTTTTTTGGAAGACCCGCAGTTTATCGAAAAGCTTTATGAACACCTGGATCCTCTGGATTTTGATTTCATAATTTTGCGGCGCTGATGGGAGGACGCTGTCCGGATAATGAACGGCTAAGGAACAACGACCATGGAAATCAGTAGCAAAAAGGAGCTAAGGCAAATCTATAAAGCCAGGCGGGCACAACTGGGACATGACAACCGGCTGTTGTTGTCCGCCGAAATTACCAGGCAGGTGCTTGCCTTTCTGTCGGAAAGGGAAACCCTCCGGCATATCCACCTTTTTCTGCCCATAGATAAATTCCACGAAATTGACACCTATCCATTAATTGACGCATTGCAGAAACAGGGGAAAAACGTGTATACCTCGGTCACTGACCCGATGACCGGGCAGATGAAAACGGTGAAGTTGGTCTCCGGCGGGGAGATTGGGCTGGACGCCTGGGGGATTCCCGTTCCTGTGGTGCGGGAGGAAGTGCTTGACGCTTTGCTCCAGGTGGTTTTTTTACCTCTTTTGGCATATGATTTGAACGGACACCGCATAGGATACGGTAAGGGCATGTATGACAGGTTTGCT
>DATGOS010000133.1:0-3006 GCA_035305725.1 Cyclobacteriaceae bacterium | reverse complement strand
CCACCTTAGTGACGGAGGCAAGATCAAACAGGGTATCCAGCGAAATTTTTTCTTTTTTTGGATAGAACTGTCTGTACCCGTATCCTTTCAGAAAACCCATTTTGTTCCCCCGTCCCACGGCAACCACGGCACCCGGTGTATGGCCGATGGCAATGGTTTGTTCGACGAGCACATCAATTTCTTTGAGAATTTCCGGGTCCATCCCCAAAGACTCCGGCGATACCAGTTCAAGCCATTGGGAAGATATGCCGGGTTTGGTTGATGGAGGACTAAAAAAAGTGATGGGCAGACCGCCCGCAATGCCCGTCAATGCCAGTTGTTTTACAAAATCTCTCCGGTTCGTCATTTTGATCTTCTTAAGCGTGCGCTATATAACCCCGCTTACGTAGTTGCGATTTATTTCTTTTATTGTGTTGATCCCCGACAGTTTCATGGTTCTCAACAATTCCTCGTTTAATATATCCAGCACTTTTTCCACGCCTTCCTGACCCTGGTAAGCCAGGCCCCACACATATGGTCTTCCTATACAAACCGCGTCTGCGCCCAGGGCGATAGCCTTAAATACATCGGTTCCCCGCCGGATGCCACCGTCAATCAGGATCGGGATTTTTTTATCCACCGCCTGGGCAATTGCGGGAAGACAATCTATGGTTGACCGGTTGGTTTCCAGTTGGCGACCGCCGTGGTTTGATACGATAATTCCGTCCACCTTGTGTTCACAGGCCAAAACGGCGTCTTCCGGCGTCAAGAGCCCCTTCAAAACAATTTTCATTTTCGTCACGCTTCTTAGCCATGGGACAATGTCCCAGCTGAGCGAGGCGTCCAGCAAGCCTACACCCTTTCCCAGGATGCCTTCCAGGTTCGGATAGGTGATTCCCGTAAAGTCCAATGCCCCAAAACCGAACCTTTTGCCAAGTACGGCTGAATCCACCGTGACGACAAGTACTTCGCTACCGACGGCTTCGGCCTGGCGGATCAACTTTAAGGTACCTTCCCTGCTGGTGGTCGTATACAGCTGAAACCACAAGTCCGCATTGGACGCATCCTTTATTTCAGCTATGGAAACATTTGACAAGGTGGCGGCAATCATTATTTGGTTTTTGGCTTTGACGGCCCTTGCGGCATGAATGGAACCCTGCGTTTTAAAATAGCCCAAATTCCCGACGGGACTCAACAATACGGGGCTGGCAATTTTCTTCCCAAACAATTCCGTGGCCGTGGAAGCATTCCTGACATCCACCATCATCCGCGGTAGCAGGTGTATTTTATCGTATGCTTCCTCGTTAGCGTCTTTTGTTCGTAATCCCTCGCTGGCACTGTTCAGGTAAAAAATGGCGTCGTTGCTAAGCCTCTTCCTGGACAGCGATTCTATGTCCGCCAAATTTTCAGGGTTTGTAGATTCATTAGCACTGGCATTATCTTCACGTTCATGCCGGCCGGGCCAGTGGACGATCGGCAGTCCGGCTGCTGATAAACCAAAAATATTGATAAAATTCCTTCTCTTCATGTTACTTTAGACTTCAAAAGTTCTTTATGATCCTGCCCATTTGGGCAATGGCTTCCTTATGTCGGTCAAGGCAAGGGGGCAGGGTAGGCCTCCAGGGAACATTCATAAAGCCCAACAGCCTTGCCGGATCGATGATGCCCCTGCAATACTCCGCGGTCAACGCCATGTTCTCGTCATTCCCGTGGTTGCTTCCGGTGGGTATCTGGTCATACCCATGTGCTTCCAATTGGTTGTATAAGTTCACGTAGATCTGCCTCCGCTCATCACCACTAAGACTAAAAAGATCTTTGCCCTTCAATTGATCGGCATCTGCGCCAACTTCGAAATTCGATCCATAATACCAGTTGCTTTGCAGCACGGACCGTGGCATCTTTTTGAAAAACATTTCCGCATGGTTCCAGGCATAATCCGACCAGACCCAAGGACGCACGTTATTCTTTTCAACTTCATCCACCAAAAAATAAAAGTCGTGCCACCACAAGTCGTTTTGCCGCATCACTGCATAGTCCAGCCTTCTTTGGTGCTGGGCGGTTTCTTCATCCATACCCAGATGAAAAAACCGTGGCCGGTCAAAAAGCGAACAAACTTCGTGGATAAGGTTCCGGCAAACTTCATAGTATTTCTTGGTTGAAACCATTCTCGAATATTCCCCCAGCCAGATATCGTGCGAAGCCGCAAAATTCATTTTGGGAATTGGTTCCAAGCCCATTTTCCTCATCTTGACAAGTTCCGATCTCAGCTTTTCATGTGTCCATGCATGTCTGACGGAAATTTCCGGGTGGCTCTCATATTGAATCCCGTCACCCACATCAATGACGACCATATTCATACCGGCACTTGCCATTTCCCTTAGCAGGGCATTCCAGGTAGGTTCATCAAAAGTAAGAAACGGCCTGTAAGGATGTGCCCATTCCCAGGCTTCCTGGCAGGTGGCGTAATTGTAATTTTCATCTTTGTATTTTGATGGCACGCGATCTTCCCACATGTTATAACTCAAATGTAGAAGACCCGCCCAGATCATATTTTTGGCAGGCTTTTGCTGCGAAAAAAGAACCGATGGCATACTGCCGGCAATACCTGCAGCTGCCACCTGTTTGATAAATTTTCTGCGGTTGGTCAATCAGTATATTTTTTAATGGTCATGTCTGATGTTTAAGGGATTAATTAATATTCCTATTCCCATCCGGGGTTCTGGTGCAGGTTAGGGTTCAAGGTCAAATCCTGGGTAGGAATGGGTCGGAAATACAATTTGTCATCCCATTCCCGCACAAAGCCCGGCCATATCTCATGATATGCTCCTTTCTCGGGATTGTAGGCTCCCAGTTGGGTTTTCCTGCCTTCCAGCAATCTTCCGGCTTTCCAGCGAATAAGGTCAAACCACCTATCTTCTCCCTCCATCGTGATCTCAATACGTCTTTCACGACGGATTTCATTAATCAGCGGGCTCACCGGCACTTCCCAGTCCGGCCAGTTCGGATCCACAAAGCCCACATCTACGG
>DATGOS010000132.1:0-5353 GCA_035305725.1 Cyclobacteriaceae bacterium | reverse complement strand
GCCTTCCCACGCCGATACTTAGGGCCAGGTCTCCTTCTATTGATTCATCCCACATACCTTCACCAAAGTTCAAAAACCCAAAATAATCATCCGAACTGTAGGTGGTCAGCGGGTCCAGACTGCTTCTCGAACTATAGGTGGGAAGTAAGTTGGGTCTTCCTCCCAGTTTGTTTTTATAGTCAAAAGTACCTTTGCCAAAAAACAGCACATTTTTCAGCATTCTCCCATGGTGATATTGATAGGCAATGAAATTCCGGATTGCCGTGATATCAGAATTTCCGTACCCGAAAGCATCATAGATGTCCCATAAAGGAATTACGCGGGTGCTGATACCAATACTATTTTTGTAACTGGCCAGTCTTTGCGCTTCCGCCATCAAGGGCTGGGGAGCAATGATAAGCAGTTCAGCGAAACCGGGTGTGTCGCGTAAATCCAGGCTGATTTTTGTCCATGGCGGCAGGGGTTTGGCTTCATCCGGTCGAAATACTGCGATTTTATTTGCCTGGCTAAAGGTCGTTCTCGCTGGGGAAATACTTTTTATATCATGAAAAGTGCTTACATCCCAGACTTCCTGTTGCCCGGAAGGCATGAGGGCAAAAGGCTGCCTCTGGAGATTGTAATAAACGCCTGTGGAAAGTTGGTTGGTCGGGTGGGGGATCCCAAGTACAAAATAGTCCAAATATCCCGCACCGTTCCTGTCAGCCGTGGTGAACTGCAGCCTCACCTGGATTTTCTCCGCCTTGACGGGTGCCTCTGTAAATCCCGCGAGAATGTTATCTTTCCCCTTAACGGCATACCGGTTGTTTGTAACGTTTTCAATCGCTACGTTTTGATCCAATAGCTGGTTGATCCTTACTCCGAAGCTGCTTTGGGAGCGTGACTGGGCCATAAATTTACCCTGAAAATAAAGGGGCAAGCCGGGGGAGGTGTTTGCGTCGAAATTCAGGGTGATGGATTCGCTGTCGAATACCCGCTCGCCGTACCAGTTTCTTCCGGAGGCCAGCAGGTTGTACTTCTCGTTTTTGTAGGCGATGACCTGGTAAAGCAGGTCAGGTAGGCCTTCCGGTGCCTCAGGCAGGTCAACCAAAGGTATTGTTTTTTGGGGCTTGCGCTGCGTCTGGACCAGATAGTGAAGGGTATCGGTATAATGATGCGTTTGGTAGTGAGTTCCGCTGTCCCCCATCATGACATCAGCCGCAGCGGAAAGGTAAAAGAAGAGTTCTCCGTCAATTTCCTTCACGGGGACTTCCCTTAAGGATAGCGAACCGCTGTCCAAAAGTTGGGGAATCATGCCTCCATAGCCATACACGGAAAGTTGATCTACCGCTGAGGCGCCCATGGCTGCGGCCTGCGCGGCAGTGATCTTATACACTCCCGTTTCGGTTATCGGAAATTTGAAAAACTCGCCCTGCGCATTGGCGGCGACGGGCGCGAAAACTGTCAGAAATACAGCCAGTATGAAAGCACTAAGAAGCGGTTTTATCCTGTCCATGGCCCCTTGATCTCGCTTCAATAATGGGTAAGATGACATACGCGATGATGGCAAAAGGTATTCCCGCTATACCCATGACGAGCAGGAAGACCGCGGACAAAAGCAGGGTGAAGTACCTGAATTTGTTGTCCCCCAGAGAAAAATTGTTGAATTTGAGGGCGATTAACGGAAGTTCCGCCGTAAGTAACAGGGTAAATGCCAGCGAAAAAACCAGCAGAAAATAAGGGTTGTATATCAATCTTTCAGCCCATAGGTATTCGTCGGCCAAAAAGGGAAGGGTGGAAAGCAACAGGGCGTTTGCGGGAGTCGGTACACCAATGAAGGAATCGGACTGCCGCGTATCGATGTTAAATTTGGCCAGTCTAAGGGCTGATTGTACGCCGATAAAAAAAGCAAGAAATGGCAACAGGGACTCCGGAATGGTGGTTTGTAGCATTTCAAACACGATAAAGGCCGGCAGCACGCCAAAAGTCACCATGTCCGCCAGTGAGTCTAGTTGTTCGCCAAGGGCGCTGTCCACCCGCAGCATCCTGGCGGCAAAGCCGTCAAAAAAATCAAAAAAAGCCGCCGCAAAAATAAAATACGCCCCCAAAAACAGCCTACCCTCCAGCACGTAGTAAATGCCTGCCATTCCGCACAGCAGGTTTAGGCAGGTCAGTGCATTGGGAATGTGCTTGACGATTTTCAATAGATCGCGTTTTTGCCCACAAAGGGGTTGTTGATTTTTTCATGGCCGATGGAAGTGGCCGGCCCATGGCCGGGATATACCTTCACATCGTCAGGTAAGGCAAAAAGCTGTGATTTAATCGCTTCCAGCAGTGTTTGATGATCGCCGCCGGGAAGATCCGTCCTTCCGATACTTCCCTGGAAGAGCGTATCGCCCCCAATGCAGGTTTTGCTCTCCGGGTGGTAAAACACAAGGTGTCCTGGGGCATGGCCAGGCACCAGCAGGGTCTGTAGAACGGTATCCCCGAACTTTATAAGTTCGCCTTCCTTAATATAATGGTCCGCCATAGTCTCCTGGTATTGGGGGAAACCATAATTCGAAGCATACGAAGAGACGGCCCGCAATATGGGTTCTTCCTCCTTGTGAAACCACAGCGGAATGTCATAGGTGTTTTTTACAAAAGCATTTCCCAGTACATGGTCAATATGACAATGGGTATTTAATAGTTTGACAGGCTTCAGTTTGTGGGTTTGCAAGAAATCAAACAGCTCTCCTTTTTCCTCTTTTTCGTAACATCCGGGATCTATGATGACAGCCTCGTCCGTCTCATCATAAAGCACGTAAGTGTTTTCGGAGAATGGATTGAACGTAAAGGATTTGATGTGCAGCATTCTCAATCATTGTTAAATTACCTTCAAAATAACAAAGAAAGATTTAATTTTGGGTATGGAAGTTGATTTTTTACTGGTGGGGCAGGGCGTAGCCGGCACACTGCTGTCTTACAGGCTGATCGAAGGTGGGAAACGGGTACATGTAATTGATCAACCGCAAAAAAACACCTGTAGTCGGGTCGCGGCCGGGCTTTTTAACCCGGTGACCGGCAGGAATTTGGTGAAGACATGGAATGCGGACATTATCTTTCCGGAGATTGTGCCGCTTTATACCCGGCTGGAGAAGGAACTGAAGGTAAAATTCCTACACAAACGGCGCATATACCGTCCCTTTACTTCCTTGACAGAGCAAAATGACTGGATGGGACGCAGCAGTGACGAGGCTTTTAAGCCATACATCAATGGCATCAAATCTGTGTCAGACTTTCCGGAAGTACATGATCCCATGGGAGGCCTTTATGTGGGGCAGGCCGGTTATGTGGATATGCCGGTGTTGCTTGACCGTTACGCGCGCTGGCTTGAGGAAAGGGGTCAGTATTCAGGTGAGGCATTTGAGGAAAAGGAGTTGGTGTTCACCGAATCCGCCGTAAGGTATAGGGAGATCCATGCCAGATCGCTGGTGTTTGTCAATGGGATGGAGGCCACAAAGAGCCGGTTTTTCACCTGGCTTCCATTAATTCCCAATAAGGGTGAAATTCTTGTAGTCAAACAATCGTTTTTACCCTCGGAAATTATCAACAGGGGCGTTTTCAGGATTAGCCTTTCTGACAACACTGTCAGGGTAGGGTCCACCTATAATGTTCGCGATCTGGAGCCCATGCCGACCGAAGTAGGCAAAAAGGAGATCCTATACAGGCTTGAGAAGCTGGTGCACCCGCCTGTAGAAGAAGTTCTGGAACACGCCTGGGGCATCCGGCCCACCGTTTCGGACAGGAGGCCGGTGTTGGGCAAACATCCCGAAGTTCCTGACGTTTATATATTCAATGGGTTGGGAACAAAAGGAGTCTCCCTGGCGCCCTATTACAGTAAGATGATGTTCAATTATTTAATTTTTGGAAATGAACCCCCGGAAGAGGTAAACTTAAGACGTTTTTTTAAGTATATTTAAAACACAGATGAAGGAAAATAAATGATGGTAAAGTTTCGCTTTCTTTTTTGGGTTGTTTCAATGTTAATGCTCCCCAACTGCCTGTTGGCGCAGTTTGACCAAGAGCGGTTTGGGAAAAACCGGATCCAGCACAAAAATATGGAGTGGTATTTCTTCAGCTCCAATAATTTTGAAGTGTATTACTACGACAACGGAATGGCTAATGCCCGCATGGCCATTGATTTTCTGGAAGGCGAATTTGACAGGATTACGCAAATGATAGGCTTCGTCGCTTATACAAAGCCTAAAATATTTATCTATAATTCCCGGCAAGACCTGTTGCAGAGCAACCTCAACCTGAACAAGAATGATTATACGGTAGACGGGCAGACATTTTTTGCCAAACTGCTGGCCGAGGTGCCTTTTACCGGTTCCTGGGAATCATTCAAGGAAGAGCTGGTATACGGAACCTCAAAAGCCATCATCGAGGAGATGCTGTACGGATCCAGCATTTCGGACGCCTTCCAGTCCAATTTGATCAACAGTTTTCCGGACTGGTACATTGACGGCGTCGCCAGATACCTGGCTTATGGATGGGGAATGGAAATGGACGACTATGTGAGGCATTATCTGAGGGAAAATGAAAAGCCAAAACTGCACAAACTTGAAAAAGACGAAGCGGGCCTGGTGGGGCAGTCCATATGGAATTTTATCGTTCAGAAATACGGCCGGAGGTACATTTCCAGCATCTTAAACCTAAGCCGTATCAACAGAAATGAAGAAAACAGTATCGCCAATACCATCGGCAACAGTTATAAGGCCTTTTCGGAACAGTGGCAACAATATTATACCGATATAAACAAGCAGGTACTGGCCAATTTCAAGGACATCAATGAGGATAATGTCATTGCAGCCACGTCAAAGAACCGGATAGGCAAAATCAACGACGTGCGTTTTAGCCCGGACGCCAAGCACCTGGCCTATGTAATCAACAACAAGGGGAAATTCAGGGTTATTGTAAGGGATATGGCGTTGAACCGGGAAAGGGTAATCTACAAGGGTGGCTTTGTAGCAGACGGACAACGGCCAGATTTTTCCAGTCCGGTGATTGCCTGGAAAGATACTTTAAATTTGGGAATTGCTACCTTTCAGCGGGGTGTGGCCACGCTGAGGTTACGTGCAGTGGACGGAAGTGGCCAGGATAAAATATTTCTCCGGAACATCACCCAGATTCTGAGCCTGGATTTTTCGCCCAGTGGGGTCAATATGGTATTGTCGGCTTTGTCAGGGGGCAAGACAGATATTTACACCCTCAATATGCGGGGGCAGGGCCGAAGGTTGACCAACGATGCTTTTGATGATCTCTCTCCGGTGTTTCTTAATGACTCTACCATCATTTACGCCTCCAATTTCACAGATTTACCGGACAGCCTGAA
>DATGOS010000131.1:0-4494 GCA_035305725.1 Cyclobacteriaceae bacterium | reverse complement strand
GAAAAACTTTGAACTTGACTTCCCCTACTACAACGAAGCCTGGGTGGGACGGTTAACCTATGATTATATGTTAAAGTATCTGGTGGAAGTGAACATGGGCTACACCGGTTCGGAACGCTTTTCTCCAAAGAACAGGTTTGGGTTTTTCCCCTCCGGTGCTGTAGGCTGGGTGATCTCAGAAGAGCCGTTTTTTAAGGAAGCCGTTCCCTGGATGAATAACCTGAAGCTCCGGTATTCCGATGGGCTGGTCGGCAGTGACTATGCGGAAAACCGCTGGCTTTACATCAGCGAATACTACACCACTGGGGCATATATCGCCGAAGATATCGGCGCCAATACCAATGCACAATGGGAGGAAGCCAGAAAAAGAGACATAGGTCTTGAAATGGGTTTTCTGGACAACATGTTTACCGTCACCCTGGATCTTTATGATGAATACAGAAGCAAAATGCTGTTGGAACCCAGAAACGTGACCTTTTTGGTAGGTACATCCTTTAAGGACCTCAACCTTGGAGAATTAAAGAAACACGGATTCGAACTTGAACTTGAGTTCAACAGGACGACCTCTTATAACCTGAACTACTATGCCACCGGTATGGTGGGGTACAACGAAAACAGAATTGTTTTTAGGGACGATTTGCCGTATGCACCGAACTACAGAAAATGGGAAGGAAAGCAACTGGGGATGCCAGAAGGCTGGCGGACCGAGGGTGCGGCCGGTGTACTGCTGATCAATAGTGAATACCTCACTACTGTGGATGATATCCACAACCACGCCACCCAGATTCCGCCAAACCTGCTGAATGTAGGCGACCATGTGTTTTTGGATTATGACGTGGACGGGGCGATCACAAGCCGTGACAAATACCCGATAGAGGGTTCGGAATATCCTGCGGTTGTCTACTCATTTTCCAGCGGGCTTAGCTATAAAGGATGGGGGCTTAATGTGATGTTCCAGGGAAACAAAGGAAAATACGTGGTATTCAACAACGTGTTTGAAAATGAGTTCGAACTGGGAAGCTGGAGCGTGCGTCCTACCCAGGTAAATTACTGGAGGCCAGACAGGCAGGAACAAGCAGATCACGCCACGCTGCACTATTTTGACGGTGGGGGCGGAATCCCGCAATATGCCTGGGCAGGTGGCGCAAGTTTGGAAGGTTATGACATCAGGACCCCCGGCCATTTCTGGCGAAAGGCAGATTATCTGCGACTTAAGGAAGTTCACCTGGAGTACACTTTCCCCCACGCCGGTATTTTGGGTAAAGGCCTGGGAATATCCAACTTCACCTTATACGCCCAGGCGTACAACCTGTTGACATTTACTGATTTGATCTTAGGAGATCCGGAAAGGAAAGATTTTACGCGGGGATTTTATCCGCTTATGAAATCGGTGCGGCTCGGAATAAACGCATCTTTTTAAGCCAATCAATTACAAATAAGCTATGAAGAAATATTTAATATTAATGGTTTTATCATTTGGGGTACGATCCTTTTTTACCTCATGTGAAGAATATCTGGACAAGGCACCGGAAGCGGGGCTAACTGAAGAAGATGTTTTTACCAAATACGACAATTTATACAAGTACTTCCAGTGGGTGTATCGTGAAAACCGGGATGAAACCGGCGGGGTTTTCTACACCTCATACATAAGCTCAGTCCGGGCAGGAAGCCTTGATTTTTCCACCATCACCAATGAAGCGGATGGCGGAAGGATCATGTGGGGGCTGTATCACCAGGGTCCCGGGCCATTGGGAGACAACAACGTACATTATGGCCCCAGGTTAACGGCCATGTTCAAGCTGGTACGTATATGTAATATGCTTTTGGAAAATATCCACAGGCTGACTGACGGCACCCAGCAGGAAATCGATGACCTTATTGCCCAGGCCCACTTCGTCAGGGGGTTTGCCCATCTGGAAGTGTTTAAACTATGGGGACCTATGCCTTATATAACCAACGTGATTGGCGCTGATGACCTTTGGGATATTCCGCGGCTTACAGCGCAGGAGACCATGTATAACGTGGCGGCTGACATGGATACGGCCATGGTATATTTTGAAAAAGCCGGCAAAATGAGAAGAGACGCCAGACCGGGGCAGGTGGGGAATCTCAATGCGCCGGACCAGGAAAAGCCCAACGGTGTGACCGCGGCCGCAATGAAGGGTAGAGCCTTGTTGTTTGCCGCAAGTCCATTGCACAACGGAACCCAACAAAACTGGGAAGATGCCGCAAAGGCAAATTGGGAAGCTATTGAACTGGCCAAGCAATATGGATATGCGATGTTGCCCTATGAAGATTACTACAACAACTATTGGGGAACTACCTATTCTAATGAGATGCTTTGGGGCCACTATGCCGGAACAGCCGATTGGACCACCAACAGTCTGATGAACAAGCACCTGTTGGTGGGTGTGATCACTGGGCACAGAACCAACAATTCAGGGGTCTGTCCTTCGCAAAACCATGTGGATATGTACGAGACCATTTGGGGTGATCCGCTCAATACACCGGAGGACCGCGCCAGGGCCGAAAGTCTGGGCCATTACAACGAACAGGATCCTTTTAAAAACAGGGATCCAAGATTCTACTTGAATATAGTCTACAATGGTGCGCCTCTACCTGGGTTTGGAACCGCAGATATTTATTTTGAAAACGTCGGTGGGAATATGGAATATTCCGAATGGCTGGACCCAAGCTACGCCGGAAGGACTTTCACGGGGTATACCATCCGAAAAACCTGGGGCCTAAACAGTGTGAAAAATCCCGTGGTGGTCCAGTATACCTGTTCCATGATCCGCCTCGGAGAGCTGTACCTGAACTATGCGGAGGCAGCCAATGAAGCTTACGGTCCCAATGCCCCGGCTCCGGGTGCCACAATGACTGCGGTAGATGCCATCAACCATATCAGGTCCCGTTATCCTGAGCTTGCTCCGGTGCAGAGCCGCTTTACCGGCAGTAAAGACATCTTCAGGGACAGGATTAGGAATGAAAGAAACGTAGAGCTTTCTTTTGAGCAGCATTATTATTTTGACATCAGACGCTGGATGACGGCCCCTGAAGCTTACAACAACCCTATTATTGGAAATGTTGCAGAAAAGGTGCCCGTATCCGATACTTATCCCACAGGTTTCAAATATACCCGAAAGCCCCTGGAAGATCCGGGACGTCAGGGGGTTTGGTTTGATGCCAAATACTATATGCCATTTTTCTCCACCGAGTACTATAAAATGAAAAATTTTGATCCATATGAACCTTGGTGAGACAATAATATATTTTAAAAAAATTATAACTATGGGATTTTATACTAGAGCGTACGCGCATTCAAGGTTCTACCTCATTTTTCTGCTGGGTATTTTACTGTCGGGGACTATAAGTGCAAATAACGATAGAGGAATAGCCGCTGAAATCGTCACGGTCAGCATTCAGGTAGTAGATGAGGAAGGAAATCTTATTCCCGATGCCCAGGTGAAAATCGGGGAAAACTATATTGCTGCAAATGAAAACGGATTCTTTTTCTTTGAAGTCAATGAAATGGATGATGATGCCCTGGTGACCATGTCGGCTGCCGGGTTTGAAGATAAAACCGTATCCGGAAGCGAAATGGCCGGGAGAGATAGCATCAGCCTTGAAAAATCAAAATTGTCCGTGATTCCCGGAGAGCTTGTACCACTGCCATATTTGGATATGGAAAGGCGACACGCCACGGGAAGTTATAATGTGATCAATGGAGAGGATTTATTGAGCTATCCTTCCACAGATCTCCGGCTTTCCTTTGCAGGTAAAGCCACAGGATTGCAGGTGACGGAACATCATGGCGCCCCCGGTGCCCATCCCACTGAGCAACGTGGCTTTTACGGATTCAGCAACAAGGCGAGTGTTACGGCAAGAGGAAGAAACCTTACCTATGTCATTGATGGCAGGCCCGCGGATATTGCCGAAATTCCACTGGATCCGGGTGAAGTTGCCTCAGTGACGGTGGTCAAGGATATCGTAGGTAAAGCCATGTATGGCCCGTTGGCCGCCGATGGTATCATGTATATCAAAACGAGAAGAGGTTTGGAAAACGATGCCTTTTTGCGCGTGAACCTGGAGAGCGGAACAAGCATCATCGACAGGTTTCCCGAATGGGTATCAGGGGCTGACTACGCCAGACTGAACAACATTGCCAGGGAAGCAGACGGATTTTCCCCCTCTTACAGTTTGGATGACATCGCGGAATTTGAAAAAAACAACCCCTATAGCTTAAAATATCCAAGCGTGGATTATCGCGACTACATGTTAAAAGACAGCCGTGCGTTCCGGAGGGCAAACCTTTCCGCCGGGGGCGGCAGTGAAACCGCGCGGTATTTCCTGTACCTTGGTTACAACCATGAAGGCGATATATTCAGCATAGGCTCCAAGGCGGATTACAACAGGATAAACCTACGGTCCAATGTTGATATCGAAATCAACGACCGTATATCCACAGAACTGGACATCAACGGTAGTCTGGGC
>DATGOS010000130.1:0-6923 GCA_035305725.1 Cyclobacteriaceae bacterium | reverse complement strand
CCGTTGAGTCATAGATTCAATGTTAGGAAATACCATACCCATACTTGGTATAACCGTTGTATTTTAGAAACAATTCTGCTATTAATGGGAATTCTATAATTAATTGTTTAGTTTACAATGGCCTAATAAAACGAGCCCCTGTGAAAAATAAAACCTATTACAATCTTCCTGGTCTTACAGTCGAATAATTGCCCGATAGGATGTATAGATTACAAGTATCCATATTAAACTTTCCTTCCATTGAATTCAACATTAAATCCACATCAATCAAACGGTATATGGGCAATAACTTCAGAAAAAATACGGAGGCTATGGGGTTGAAGACTTTAATTATTTCAATTCTCCTGGTTTGTGTTTCATGCGGTCGGGAAAGTAAAACCGGCACTGATATTAAAAATGAGACAGCTTATTATCTGGAAAAGGTCGATTCGATCCGGATAGATAGGGAAAACAGGGTCAGAGTCCTGGATTTTAACCCTGTCAGCAAGCGCTTCCTGGCATTTGACCAGATTACGCAGGAATTTTTGCTCCTCGATGAACGGGGCCTAGTGCTGGAGGCCGTTTACCGGGTGGGGGAAGGGCCAAACGAGTACAATTCCAACCTTCTTGCGGCCTCCTTCAATCACGAAAGGGGCGGATATTACACACTCAGTTCAAGGGATTTTCTTTGGTTCAACGAAAATTGGGAGGTAGAAAAAAGGCTTCGGTTTGCCCCCCAATTTTTTATACGTTTTTATTCGGGGCCCCGGTTTAAGGTACCCTATTATACGCTCCCCGGAGATTTGGAGCCGTACCTATTTACGAACTTTTTCACCAGTACCAATACGGGGGTGATCGGTGAAGAGGGTGACATCACATCGGAATACCTGATTGAGCTGTACAATCCCCAAAAAGACAGCCTGGAATGGGTATTGCCTAATGATCCCCAACTGCTTCCGGAATTTGAACTGGACAAGGAAAACAGGCAGACCAAACCTGTACCGTTGTTCGTACTCGACAATGAAGCAAAGCTGATGTACCTTACATTCCAAAGGTCGGGGGAGATCGGCGTTTATGATCTGGCAAAGGGCTTTGCGTTGAATGAAAAAGTTTCCTTCGGTGGGGAGGACTTAATCCAATCCCACAATTCCCGAAATACCGGGCTATTCCACTTCTCTGACGGCACACTGGGTATTCTCTATTTTCAGGGGCTCTCCGACGCCGGCGTCCAGACCAGAAGAAACAGCAATCCGGAATATTCTGCTTATTCCGACCCTTCGCTTTACAGATTGATATTGATAGGGGATGGCATGCAACGAGGAAATGGGATCGGATTTCCCGCCTCCTGCGAACCGCATTCGGAGATTGTGCAGTTGCCCGGCAACCGGATCCTGCTGCGCGACAGGTACATGGAGGACAACGAACCGGAATATTCAACCTATTCCATCTTTCAGTTGAAATTCAGGTGATAAAACCATAGCATTAAAGCAGTACAAGTCTACTTTTTCGGGTGGGAAAAGGACACCTGGAAGAGGCATTCCACAGGACCAGAAACGTTACACTTTAACCAGATGACAACAATAAAAACCGTCACGGTATCGGAACTTTACAGGAAACACACTGTACTTGCGCTGTTGGCCCTATTGATCCTGACCGGACAGACAGACTGCCTGGCGCAGTATGCATTGGAGAAAGTCAACGAGTTTAAAATCAACTCACTCTATACCGTAGAAATAGTTGACTATTATCCGCGGGACAAACTTTACCTGGGATATATCAACGCTTCTGAAGGAACGAGGATCGTACTGATTAACGGGGAAGGTGATTTTATTGCCAATGAAATAGTGGTGGGCGAGGGACCCAATCAGTCTGTTTCTGCCATTAACAGTATGGCCTTTGCGGAAGACGGCAAAATCTGGATTCAAACAGCCGTGCAACTTCTGCTTTTAGATCAAAATCTAGTTGTCCAAAAAAGGATCCGCTATCCCTCCAGTCTAAAAATGAATATACATGGGAGAATGGAGGTTTTTCCTTACTTCTACCAAAATGAATCTCCCTCAGGATTATCCTTTATCACCAATCCCTCCGGTACAAATTCCTATATTTTTAAAAATGACATTGGCAATGACCTGATTGAAATTTATGAAGTGAGGGAAGATAAACTGTACAGAATGGCCCCTGTCTCCCATAGGCCGCTTTACAAAAATTTCACTGCCTCGATGTTCAGTCAGCTCTATTCCCTTGTTTATACCCTGGACAGAAACCGCAGAAAGCTCTACCTGACCAACCAGTTCGACAATGAAATCACCGTTTATGATTTAATTACCGGAAAGTTGGCATCGGAAATAAAGGTTGTTCACGGGGAATTTAAAGCACTGAAACAAACGCCGATAACGAAAGAGGACATTCCCTCTTATGGACGGGTCTCTTTGGGCGCCCGAAACCATAAGATCTTCCTGCTTGACCAAGGCCTTGTGGTACTGGATTATATTCGGGAAATACCCTACGGCACCTATGAGAAAAAGATTGCGGACGATCCTTCTTATCATCATTTTCAGGATCCTGCATACCACAGGCTGATTTTATTTGATGGCACCAAACAATTGTCAGAAGACCTTTCTCTACCACCTAACGGCATATTAAAAACCAGCCTGCCCGGCAACCGGCTCCTGATGCGGTTGGTCAATCCAGATGTGGAAGAAGATTATATCCGGTATGGTATTTTTAAAATCGTAGAAACTGGACGATGAATTCCCGGCATATAGCTGATCCCAACGTTTATCAATGTTCACTTCAAATGGTTTGAAGTTAGCGGAACTTCAGCGGGCCGCGGCAATGTCCGGAACTGAGCAAAAAATCATCAAATTAAGCATCTGGCGCGCACCTTAGATCATTCTCTTTAAAATCATTGTTGTTCGGCCTTTTTTTGCCGACCTTCTTATCAAATATTCTCCTTTCATTCTACCAGCTCTCCAAAAAACGCCGCCTTCAGGGAAAAAAAACTATCCTGAAGGCGGCGTGAAAAAATAGTTTATTCTTTAACCGTACTTTTTACCAGCCGGGGTTTTGTTCAAGCGCAGGGGCTTTGGCCAGTTGTGTCTGTGCAAATGGAAAGCGATACATCTTATCTGAAAATGTCCTGTTCTGGGCTGTATAGTAGGAATAAGTAAAAGGAGCCTCCTCACCCGTTATTTTTACACCCGTTACCGGCTTGTTGAAGTACTCCTCTCCCAGCTTCCATCGCCGGACATCGAAAAACCTGTGTTCTTCAAAACACAACTCCACCCGCCGCTCATTGTGGATCCTTTCGCGCATGGCCTCCTGTGTGGGTTCCACATATCCGTTCCCTCCTATGTCCGTGCTTTGCAGCGCGGCCAATCCAAGGGTGTCAGCCGTGATGTCTCTCCTTCTCACTTGATTGAGGGCTTCATAAACTTCGGCTGATGGCGATGCCATCGTCTCGTTGAGTGCTTCCGCATAGTTCAACAAAATTTCCGCATACCTGAAAAACACGTAGGCCCTTCTGGTAGAAGCGGTGTTTTCCGTGTTGACAAACTTGCGCAAGTAATAGCCCGTGACCGTTGTGCGGTCCACGGCACCGGTGGGATTATTGTCTTTGGCCCCTTCACGGGTATCAATATCCACACCCCGGAAATCAAGTCCGTGGTAATTGATAAACAGGGAAAACCGGTCATCCCGACCAGCATAAGGATCCGTAGGGTCATACCCGGACCCCGGGCTGTTTATATTTTTGCCTGTCGCCTTCATTTCAAACGCATCCACGAGCTCCTGCGTCGGATTTGTACGTCCCCGTCCGTTGGTATAGCTTGGAGGCGCATTGTTCACGTCAATGGTAGTGGCAGATAAGGTTTCAGAGCTGAAAATCACTTCCTTATTGTAAGCCATGGTGCCAAAATTCCATAAATTGGGAAGCTGCTCAAAGGTGAGCAGGCCATGTTTTGTTCCTGCCAGGTCAATCACGGCTTTGGCCGCATCCGCCGCAGCCTGCCATTTGCTGACATCATTGTCCGGATTGTTGAGCGGGCTGGCCGCATATAAGAGGGTTCGTGACTTCAGCGCCAAGGCGGCCGCTTTTGTAGCCCTTCCCTTTAAGGCCGCGCCCTGGTCCGCATAAGTTTCGTAGCTGATATTTTGGGCCGCCGCGTCACAGTCTGCGACGATAAACGCTGCCACCTCATCAAAGGTATTTCTTGGCATGTCAAGGTTTTCAGCAAGCTCGAAGGGCTTGTCCGCAATGATCACGCCCCCATACCGCTTCAGCAGTTCAAAATGAAACATGGCCCGTAGAAAATGTGCCTCCCCTATTAAAGTTTGTTTGGTCAGGGTCGCATCATCAATGATGGCACTGGTCGGGGCGTTTTTCAGGAAGATGTTTACCATGCGCAGCGCCTGATATTGCTGCGCGTAGACATCGTCAAAAAGCAGCGTGGGGCTCCAATTGCCATTGTTAAAGGCATTGATCGCCGATCCAGGCAGCGCGCTCACCGCTTCGTCACTTCCTGTGGAAAGTCCCAGCTCCCCGCTTAGGCTGTATCGAAAATTACCGTTGGTGTTTTCCACCAAACCCCTATAACTACTGTTCAGAAAGTTCCTGGCGTGTTCGTTTGACGAGAATACCTGCTCTTCGGACAAGGTGCCGTCTACGGCGTAGTCATACTCCAGGAAGTCCTTTTCGCAGGCAAACAACAGTACCAGTAAAGAGACTAAGGAGGCTTGAATTATATATCTGTTCATAACTTAGATTTTAAAGGTCAAAATTTGGCACTCAGTCCGAAGGAAAAGGTCTTCACGTAAGGATAGGTGGACCCTCTGCCGATAAAGGGGATTTCCGGGTCCACGTCCAGGTCCAGTTTGGAAAAGGTGAGGACGTTGAATCCGTTGAAATACAGCCTCAGGCTTTGCATGCCTACTTTTCCCGCTACTGTTTGGGGCAAAGTCACGCCCAATTCAATGGTTTTCAGCTTTAGATAATCCGCGTTCCTTACCCAAAAATCAGAACTTGTACGGTTATTGCCCAAGTTAGCAATACCCACCCTTGGATAAACCGCGGTGCTGGCCGTCTCGGGTGTCCATCGCTTCAGGCTTTCCCGGTTAAAGGCAGACGGTCCGGTATCTATGATCCCGCGAATATTCACATCCTCCCCTACCCGGCCCTGAAACTGCATATTTAGATCAAAAACGCCATATTTAAGCAAAGCCCCGAAACCTATGTAGGAAGGTGTTCCCAGCGAGTACCGCACCCTGTCATTCGCATCTATCATATTATCTCCGTTCATGTCGATGTAGCGGATGTCCCCGGGCAAAATCTGGTTGGAAAGCGTGGACTGTGGCCCGGCGGCAATCTCCTCAGTAGACTGATAGATACCTTCGGACAGGTAATACAACCCCGAACCGGTTTCAAAACCAATCGAACTTTGATAATCCGGGATGCCGAGCTGTCCGCCCTGGTATATAACTTTGGACTTAGAGGTCAAATAATTTGCATTCAGGGTAAGGTCGAAGTTCCCCATGGCCTTGTTATACAACAAAGCGCCTTCAATCCCCTTCGCCTCCACAATGCCCTCGTTCAGGTCACCGGTGGACTGCCCTATAATATCCGGTATGGAAGCGCTGGTTAAGATCCCCTCTCTTCTGTTTTTAAAGATATCTACCGTGGCGGCCACTGCATTTTTAAACAAATTAAAGTCCAGGCCGATATTCGTGGTGGTCAGGGTTTCCCAGGTGATGTTCGGGTTGCCAATGTTCAATTCGCTGGCCGATCCCGTATAGGCGAATCCGGTACCAAATTGGTATCCCGCGGCGTTAGAGGCGAGGTTACGGGTATACCTGCTTTCATAGGGAAACCTTCTCAACGTGCCCTCACCGAACCCAATCTCGGTATTTCCGGTTTTTCCATAAGATGCCCGGAGTTTCAGGAAGCTAAGGAACTCACTCCCGCTCAGTATGCTTTCATCAGAGATAATCCATCCCGCGGCAATGGCCGGAAAAAACCCGTATCTTTTACCTGGCGGAAGATCATCATCTCCGGAATAATTTCCTACAAGCGTTAAAAGGTACCGGTCTTCATAGCGGTAGTCCACCCTGGAGGAAAGCCCCTGCAACCGTTGCGAAAAATCGGTTCGGCTTCTAAAATCCACTACCTCCGATTTCATGCCCCGAACGTTTGCGTTCACATGGTGTTCGTCAAAGCTTCTTTCATAGTCCAGGCCCAGCCAAAATTCCTGTTGCCTGAAGGCATTCGCGTAGGCAGCGCTCCTGTATGCCAGCGGTGTTTCGGACCTATAGGGTATGGGATTGCCACCGCCCGTTGCATCAAAAACCCTATAGTTCTGCGTAAAGCCGGAATTATAATCCCCTCTGGTATCATAGGAAAGCAGGAGGTTGGCGGACAAGCCATCCGTTATCATGTCCAGTTGGTGGACCGCCCGGGCATTGGCGGTTCCGACCCTTTGCCTGGCTTGGTTGACGCCGTTGGAAGTGAGGGCACCCAAAATGTTGTTTTGATCCTCTGTTGTCCCGCCAAAAGTGCCGTCTTCATTCCTAATGGGATAGGCATTGGGTCTGGTATTGTTGATCAAACCCATTAACGTTGTCGTGCCAATGACGGGGTCGGTGCGGGTTTCAATTCTTCCCGAAAGATTTACAGTAACGTTTAAGCGGGAATTGACATCAAAGTTGACATTGCCCCTGAAGTTATAGCGCTTGTAGTTATTGTTGCTGTCATAGTCCGGACCGGCACCACCTTTGAAAAGTCCGTCTTGCTCCATGTACCCCAACAGGGCGAAATAGCGCACGTTATTGTCACCCCCCTGGGCTGTGGCGACGTACCGCTGAAATGGCGTAGAACGTCTCAGGAATAATTTCTGATAATCGTTGTCAGGATAAAGATAAGGATTGGACCCATCTTGATAGGCATCCAGGGC
>DATGOS010000129.1:0-2617 GCA_035305725.1 Cyclobacteriaceae bacterium | reverse complement strand
AAGATATCAGGTTCCGTCCTCTCTGTCAATGGCATCCATTGAATTGGTCAAATGAACGAGGAGTTTTTCAAGACCATAAGGCATTTCCGTATTTCCGACTTTGACGTTTATTTTAATGGTGGTTTCATTCGAATTTTCCTTTCTGGATGCAAAATTTCCCCGGATTGACTTGGGGTTAATCAAAAACCACGGGCGCTCTTCCTCCTTGTCCGGATCTTTAATGGCTGCTCCCATTTGTTTATACTCCGCATTTTGAGAGACGACCTCAAATTCATAAGAAAAATCGGCTTCAGAAATGGCCAGCGGCTTGATGGGTAGCATGGCAAGGTTGGGTATGTTGAGGACAAACTGGTTGCCCGTGTTGTCCACATAGTTTATCATTTGCTGATAAAGATCCCCGTATTCACAGCTTAATTGCTGCAGCCTGGCAACTTGCTCCCGGGTCAGGCTGCCTTGCTCGCGTTTTTCCGCAAAAAGTTTTTTCATTTCCTCCACGGCAGCTTTCCTTTTTCTTTCCTTTTCCTGGTCTTCCTTGCTGGCCTCCTTCAACTCCTGTTCTGAAGGCTTGTGCCGGAACCCCATCTGGAGGATAAAATTCAGAAATGCCCTGGCGGCATGGATCTGTGTTTCAAAAATAGAATTTACAGGCGCCAGGAGCGCCGAGGACAAGGAAATCGGTTCATTGTTTTCCTCCTTTTGCGGACTCATAGCGTTTGGTTATTGGAATAGAACATCGATGTATTCCCAAATGAAATACTTTCAAAAACATGGTTCGTCATATAAAATCAGCTTGGGGAAATTTTACCCAATATAAATTAAAATATCAAAACCCGCAATAGTTTTTTTGATCCGCCGACATACAAAATCTTTCTGCATTAAAAGCGATTGTCCGGGCCCGTCTAAAATAGGCACCATGGCTCACCGGTTTTAAAATATATACTTTATATTTAGAAAATTTTTGGAGTCTGTTTCACTGATCTGCGTAAAAAACCGGCTCTTCCCATAAACTTGTCTTCTAAATTTTCTGGATTTATGAAAGTTAAAAAAGAATTAAAACCCCTGTGGCAGGGATTTTTGCGCCTGGTCATTTATGGACTGGCAGTATTGCTGTTGGCCGAATTCATGCTTTGGGAGGCAGCGGCGACGGTCGGGGAAGTTAAATTTACCGAGGCGTCCTATCTGGAGTACGCCCAGGCTTTGTTCCTTTTGGTTTCCTGTATCATTCTGGGCGTGATCTATAAGCGATATCCGCATTATCGCTACATGGCTGCCCTGATGTTTGGTTTTTTGGGAGCATCCTTTATACGGGAACAGGATGTTTACTTCGAGCGCTATCTAGGTTATGGCACCTGGCAGATCCCGGTATACATACTGCTGGCGCTGGTGCTGTACAATGTGATAAAAAATTTCAATACGTTTCTTCGACAACTGGAAAAATACTTATCCACCGCTTCTTTTGGCCTTTTTCTGATGGGGATGTTAACCACCTACGTTTTTTCAAGGCTCTTTGGCCGAACCAAATTCTGGGAGGCGGTCATGGAAGAACAGTATTTCAGATCCGTTAAAAATACCGCCGAAGAGTGCTTGGAACTATATGGATATATGGTGCTGCTGATCGGGGTCATTGAACTTTTCCTTCTGGCAAAAAGGAAATCGCGGGTAAAACCTTTGTAGTACAAGAAGCTGATGTTCAAGATATTAGAGGTGTGCCTTTCAACAGTTCCTCCACAGTTTGTTGACCGGTAGTACATTACTGGCTCAAATCCGGATCCTCCTCCATGAGGATGTTAAATTTAAAATTGTGCGGCGTTCAGTCATGAGGAAACATGGGGGATCTTGAAAAGAGGAAAAACAGTTGCTCAATTGCCAGATAGGGATGATACATTTTATTGAGGTTTAAAATTAACAAGCCGCCTAATTGAAAATCCGAAGCGAACTCACCTGAGCCTGACTTACCATGGCATAGTTGTTGGTTTAAGTTAAGTTGTAACCAAAAAACAAATGGCTATGAATAACATAACAAGAGATCGAATAGCACGTGCTTCAAACTTCAAAAATACGAAGGTGAACAACGCCGTAGGCGAGAAGGTAGGTAAGGTCGAAGACATCATGTTAAATACCGCCACCGGGGAAATTGCTTATGTAGTTCTCTCTGTAGATACAGGATTTTTGAATATGTCCAGTAAATATTTCGCGGTTCCCTGGCAGGCATTCAAATTTGATACAGCCCAGGAGGATGTTTTTATTTTGAATGTGGAAAAGGAAAAACTAAAAAATGCTCCGGGATTTGACGATGATAACTGGCCTGATCATCCTCAGCATGAATTTCTCGCCGAAGTGCAAACCTATTATGGATTCAGCAGGGCTACAGAGCCCAACCCACCTTTGGGAAGAAGGGATACGGACACCATCAGGGACCGGGACGACACCAGAGATCCTAATCCAAAACAGACAAACTTTATTTAGAAAACCAATTTAATGACAGTGCTAAAGACGCCGCCGAGGAGCATCAAAGCTCCCGGCGGTGTTTTTTTTCAGGAACACCCCGACCTAGGGTTTTCCACTGGAAACAAATGTTCCCGAAAGAAAGCTAATAAAGAGCATCCTGAATATTTTC
>DATGOS010000128.1:0-10087 GCA_035305725.1 Cyclobacteriaceae bacterium | reverse complement strand
CGATTATAGATGCGGGACATGGGGGTCTGGTAAACGGCCGGTACCTTACCCCGGGAAAACGCTATACCTTCGACGACGGCACCGAGATATTCGAAGGCGTGATCAACCGGTCCATCGGAAACCGTCTGGCCAGACGGCTGAAGGAGGCAGGCATCCCTTATTTCCAGACCACCTTGGAAACTGAGGCTGATATGGACCTTGAGGAAAGGACAGCGATCGCAAACCGTCTTTTCGAGTCCAACCCAAACTGTTATTTTTTGTCCATTCACAGCAATTCATCTTCCGATTCCCTCTCCGGAAAAGGTAACAATGCCAGCGGTTTCGAAATCTACACCAGCATAGGCAAGACCAAAAGTGATGACATGGCAAGTATTGCGGCCCGATGGTACAAAAGGCTCTTTCCGGATTTTCCCTTCAGGGAAAACAAGACTGAGGGTGGGGAATACCAAAACAAGGAAGCCGGATTTATTGTGTTAAAAAACACCCGATGCCCTGCATTCCTGGTGGAAAACCTGTTTTTTGACAACAGGAAAGAGGCCGATTTTCTTCTCAGTGAAGGGGGACAGCAACGGATTGCGGACTGTCTGTTTAAGATCGTAGAGGAGATCTATAATTCCGTGGAAGTATGAGCGCGCAAGGACCATCCCTTTCTAAATGGCTCATTGTGTTGATGCTGCTGACAGCTTGCCAGAAAGACGACCGGGCCATGGTTGTGGGTAAGATCCAGCAAGCAAGCAGCTTGGTCTCTACCGAATTTACCATAGACAAAGTGGTTTTTGGAACGAAAACAAAAAACCTGCTTTGGTTTAAATTTAACGAGGCTAATTTTCTAGCGTATTCCAAAGCCAAAGTAAAAACAGGAATTGACCTGGGAAAAATAAAGGAGGAACATATTGAAATTTCCGGACAGAAGATCGTATTAAGGCTTCCGCCGGTGGAAGTGATTAACTTCTCCTATCCTCCTTCCAGTTTTGTGGAAGACACCCTGATTTCGGATCCTGAGGTTTTCCTGAACAAAATCAGCCTTCCGGAACAGGAAGAGTTTTTTAGGCTTGCAGAACTGGACATTCGGGAAAACCTCGAGTACATGGGCGTTGTCAGCACTACTCAGGACCATTTGCGAAAAATGTTTCATGTGCTTCTTGAATCCCTGGGCTATCAGGAGATTTATATAACATTTGAAAATGATAGGCTGATTATTCCGAAAGTGAACCCCCAGGGGGGACCGGAAGAAGCGGAATAACCTGCGAGAGGAGCCTTTAGATTCAGAAAGGACTTCGGGAGAGGTTCAATCATAATAGGGCAAAGGTATGTTAGGAGTTTTGCTCAAAAACTGGAAACTGCTACTGGACATCATTTTAGTGATTGCCCTGGTTGTGTTTCTTTTTCTATGGAATCCGCTTGGGATTTTCGGTGGCGGCCTAACGCTACGTCCCACGGCAAACATGGTGGAGGAGGTCAGGGAAATGGGTCAACTGGTCACCGCATCCTACTATGGAGAGGTCATTGCTTCCATCGAGGAGGCACGGATGGACCGATTGGAAGAAGAAGAAATAGGTCTGCGGGGCGCCCTCCTTTACGAAAATCTGTATCGTGCGGCCAATGACCTTTTTGTCTACCAAAGCCAGCCGCTGGAAGTCCGGGAAGCCGCATACAAAGCCGCAGAACCTGTGCGCGGATGGAGGAGAATCATCAGACAAAGCGTAAACAGCAACAACATCCTTGATAAGTTAGACTACCATCAACTGTTGGCCGGCCTTTCGGAGCAGCCTCTATATGAAGATATCCTTGCTTATATTTGGTCAACCGCAAATGAAAGGGAATACCAGGCTACCCATAGTCACCGGGAAGAAGCACTGTTCATCCTCTATACTGATGTGGAAAACAAGAGAAACCCTTCCCTGAATAACGCCGCCTTTACCACCTATTTCTATCAACGGAAGTCCGCAGAGCAAAGCCGGAGGGAAAGCCGACAAAAACTTGCCATGATAGGCCGTGGCTGGGTTAAGGCCGGATTTGACCTCAGCGGCATGGACGAAAACATGTTTTATATCAATGAAGAAGCCGGTGAAATTCATTTTTTTGGCCTTTCAGCGGTTATCCTGAATGCGGACATCAACCCCTGGTTTATCCCAGAAAAAGGAGTTCCGGGTTTTGAAATTTTGGATTACCGCGGAAACGTGGACTTCAGGGATGCCAGGCAAGTGAAGCAATATTGTATCGATAAATTGGTCGCAAACGCCCAAAGGGCGGAGATACTCCTTCATGCGGAAAGGCAAGGGGCCGAAATCCTCCGCAGCCTCTTTTCGTTGATGACAGGGAAGCAATACAAAAAGGTATTTTTCCACCATGACGACATTACCCAACTTGCCAGGCAGATCACTGCGGATGAATTTGTCAGTTATCAGGAGGCTGTTTTACTGGATTCCCAAATAGTACAGGAGATCGCTATTATGGATTCCTTAAAAACGACCAGCTCCAACCGATATAAAAACCGGCAGTTGGCCAATCATAGGGAACAGGCTACCTTAGCGGCACTTGCACAATTACGGCGGTACCCGTTTGAGGACATGCCCGGTCACTTCAGTTATTTTTCCAGGTTCGCCTATGAAAGTGCCCTTGATTCCGTCCTGGATGATGCGGAACATCGGCAACTGGAGACGATGAGGCTCCATTGGCCACCCGTCGGCCGGTCAACCACAGGCAGGGAAATTCCAGAACCCGCGTCTTTTTGGCTTCATGACAGTCTTGCCTACCAGATGGATTATAACAGGGCGGTGGAATATCTGCTGGACCAGGATGTGGTCGCCGGCAAGGCAGAGGAAACAATACTACCCAAATCCACCATTACGCCGGCATTTTTATCGGCCAATTGGGTCCAACATTATTCGTATACCCACCCGGATTCCGTCAAAGTCCGACTGGTGCAAAAGGCAATGTCCACAGATTCCCTGCTGCTGAGCTATTTATATCCTTTTAATTATGAGCGGGAATTTTTTGAGAATTTGCCCTCGAATCAGGAACTATGGCTGGATTCCATAGCGAGGGAACAGCCGACCATCAGCGACTTCAACGACTCCACGGTCTGGGTGTATGAAACCCAACCCAGGGAGCGGCTCAGACGGCTAAATTTCCCGTTGAACCGGCTCATGAACAAGCGCCTGCTCGAGAATCTCAACAACCGGGATGTGGTTTGGGTAACAAAAGACCTGTGCTTTATCCGGGATACCGTGGATGTGAGGGATTTGGATACCCCTAATGTTGAACTTACCCCCACGCAGTCCAGGGAAATGGCGGCTTACTACCATCTTATGTTGGAAGCATTCGAATACCGAAAAACCGCCGGCCCGGTAGTCCGGGCGAGCGAATGGGTGCAAAAGAAGTTTGAAAACAACAAATCCGTGAAAAAATGGCTTTCCGAGTTGAACAGGAAAATTTGGGGATGACCACTAACTGCACTGCCCCAATAGCCACCAAATGATTACAAATACGATGATGGTACCGAAACAACCTCCCCCCAACTTGTAAGCGCCATATCCGGCGATCAGGCCTTTGAAAATATTGTTCATAGTGTTGATTGATTAATGGTTTTTGATTATTTCAAATGGCGTTCCAAGAATCGTGCTAAATTCAATCGCTTAGAAGAAGTGAATGGAAGCCAAGAACGAGCCTCACAACCCGGTTGAACAATTCCATGAAAACATTGAGACTTTAAGAACTTGCTCCTATCTTTAGTATAATATTTGTTTACTTATCCAAAAAGTTATCCTATGGAAAAAATTAAAGTCGCCGTAGTCGGCACGGGATTTATTGGTCCTGCACACATTGAAGCCCTGAGAAGACTTCCCCATGTTGAGGTAGTTGGATTGGCCGAGGCCACCATGGACCTGGCCAGGGAGAAAGCCTCCCACCTCGGGATCGAAAACGCTTATTTGTTTGACGATTTGCTGAACGTGGCCGACATTGACGCAATCCATATCTGCACCCCAAATTTTCTTCATTATTCCCAGGCTAAAGCCGCTTTAAACGCCGGAAAGCACGTAATATGTGAAAAACCACTCGCCACGAAAATTGAGGAGGCAGAGGAATTGGTGACATTGGCGGAAGCAAAGGGTCTGGTCAATGCTGTCCACTTTAATCTCCGCTACTATCCTATGGTGCGCCAGATGAAAAAAATGAGAGAAGACGGAGATTTGGGAAAGATATATTCTATCATGGGTTCTTACCTGCAGGACTGGCTTTATCTGCAAACCGACTACAACTGGAGACTGGAACCGGACAAATCGGGAGAATCCAGGGCCATTGCTGATGTGGGATCCCACCTTCTGGACCTCACCGAATATGTTACCGGGCTGAAAATCACCGAGGTAATGGCTGACTTTTCCACCATCCACAAGACCCGGCTAAAGCCGCTAAAGGCCATTGAAACCTACGCGGGCCGCCTGCTGGACGCCTCTGATTATCAGGAGGTGGAGATCAATACGGAAGACCATGCCAACGTGTTACTTCGGTTTGACAACGGCAATAAAGGGGTGATCACCGTCAATCAGGTGGCGGCCGGCAGAAAAAACCGGCTCAATATTGAGATATCCGGCTCCAAGTCCAATTTTGAGTGGTGTTCAGAAAGACCAAACGAAATGTGGATCGGAAGAAGAGAGGCATATAACCAACAACTCTTAAAAGATCCGGGGCTTTTTACCTCAGAAGCTGCCGGTTTAATTAGCTTTCCCGGTGGACATAATGAAGGATTTCCGGATACGTCGAAACAATTGTTTAAGGAAGTGTATGCCGCCATCCGGGAAGGTGCGCAACCGGAAAAACCTTCCTTTCCCACCTTTGCTGACGGGTTGAGAGAACTTATCATTTGCGAAAGGATAATCGAGAGCAACAAAACTCAGGCTTGGGTGAAGATATAACCTCTTCCCCTCACAGGAAAAACTGAAACCAGAAACCGAAAAAGACCAATCATGCTTGATTCCGGGGAATATTTGAGAAACCAACTGACCAGGCAAATCCTGGGCGGCAATGCGTTTCAAAAGGTTGAGCAGGTATTGGACTTGATGGCCTATGAGCAGATAGGGGAAAAAATTTCCGGTCTTCCTTATTCGTTTTGGCAGCAATTGGAGCACATGCGCATCACACAAAAGGACATTTTGGACTTTTCAACCAATCCCGATTACAGGGAGTTAAATTGGCCCCGGGACTATTGGCCTGCGTCCCCGGCACCCCAATCCATGGAACAGTGGGAGTCGGCCAAGGAGGAGTTTTTCCGCGACCGACAAGCCGTCGTGGATTTGATATTAGATCCGCGCAATGATTTGTTCAAGCCATTCGCGCATGGAAGCGGCCAGACATTGCTTCGGGAAGGCCTGTTGGTCCTGGAGCACAACGCTTACCACACGGGGCAGCTTTTCATAATCCATCGGTTAATTACTGAGCAACTGGATAATGAACACCGTAGCTCTCCATAATATTTATGCATCTTTAACCTAACCTGAACCTATATGAAAAACTACACAATTCAAAAAAGCGGCTTCCTTGGCATCTGTGTGATGCTCATTTACACCATTGCATGCGGACAGGAAAGAGCAAGTCCGGCGAAAACGGCAGAGGGCACCGTTAATGACGCCAAGATCACGATCAATTACAGCAGTCCTGCAGTAAAGGGAAGGACTATTTGGGGCGACCTTGTAGAATACGGCAAAGTCTGGCGGGCTGGTGCCAACGAGGCGACTACCTTCGAAACCAGCAAAGACATCCGGATAGAGGGTAAAACCCTGCCCGCAGGAAAGTACAGTTTTTACATTATCCCGAACGATAAAGAAGGGACCTTTATCTTTAACAGCCAGACCGGCCAATGGGGTACCCAGTATGATGAAGGCAAGGACGTGATCAGGATACCCGTCCAGTTCGAGGAGATCAATCCGTCTGAGGAAAGACTGACCTACAACGTGACACCCACAGGGTTTGAAATCAGATGGGCGGACCGGATGGCCAAAGTGAAGATCGAGTGAGCTGATCACTAAGCACACCCTGTCCAGGCAGCCAGGGCGTTTGCCCAATAGGGTACGCTCCCAGTTTATGAATGCATCGACCCGATTAAAAAAGTCCAAGTTCATTGGACTTTTTTAATGCCGGCCTTTGTGTTGAAGCGTAAAACACAACGGACCATATCAATCGCAAAAACATTAAAATATCAGGTAGAATATGAAGTTTCTCTTTAATTTATACTTGAAAAATTCATATATTTACCTGATTTCCAAAACATGGTGTTAATATTATAACTTGGATGGGCAAGGGAATAGAACCTTTTTTTGACGAGGTAGTAATGATAAACAATGTGCCGGATTACGCTCCGTTGGATAGTCTTCAGGATATGGAACTGGAGCAATTCACCCAACTGGCATCTTTGCTTTGTCATTGTCCCGTCGCCCTTATTGGTCCAGGCCAAAAAGAAGGCAAATGGTTTCAACTTAATAAAGGCTGGATAAAGCCGGACGCCCGGGACCCGGTCTTCCAAATGTCTGATTCGGCAGAGGAATATTTTGAAGTGGAGGATGCTTCCCTGGACCAGGACTTCAGAGAGAGTGCATACATGCGTAAACACAACCTTAGGTTATTTGCGTGTCAGGCAATCCGTTTTCCAAACGGTGAGGCTTTTGGCAGCATCTGTATCATGGACCATCAGGCAAGGCGTCTGAATCCGAAACAGCAACAGGCGTTGGCCATTCTTGCTGAACAAATTTTGACTTTGGTCACGGAAAGGAAAAAAACGGGGGAAATCCGTAGGGCGGGCAAAAAAGAAACCCCTAACACAGAACAGGAAAGTCTGCTAAAAACCCATTTGCTGGCCCGGGTCGGCGGCTGGGAAATGGACCTTGCTACCGGAAACCTGACCTGGACAACGGTTACCCGGCTGATATTCGGAGTAGACGATGATTATGAGCTGACGTCCCAATCCGTCGAAAAATTTTATAAAAATAGAAAACACCGTAATAAAATCCAGCAATTGTTCGAAGAGGCCATTACGGAAGGAAAGTCCTGGGACGAGCGGATAAAGGTGGTCACGGAAGAAGGAAAGGAAATATGGATCAGAATTATAGGAAAGCCGGTATTTAAAGGGGGTAAATGCGTGCAGGTGTTCGGATCGGTCTACGATATCGATGAGGAAGTAAAAAACGTCGAAGAACTTAAGCGCAGAGAGCGGATGCTGTCCGCCATATCAAAGGCCACCGATGCGCTTTTATCCAACAATGATTTTCTTCAGGCCACATGCTATTCCCTCGAAATCATCGGGAAGGCGGTAAATGCTTCCCGGGTGGCTTTTTTTCAAAATTCACTCAGCCCAGAGGGAAGCCCCCTCACCTCGCACATATTTGAGTGGAATTCAAGAAAAAAGAGATCGAAAAAAAATGATCCCGGCATGCAGCATGTTCCTATCCCTGCCATGGCCGCGCGGCTGAGGAAATTAAAGAAGAAAAAGTCGCTGCATTTTTTCCTTTCAAGCATCATCGGCAATCCGCCTATTTTTCCGACAACCAGGAAAAAAAACATCAAGTCCTCCCTGATCATTCCTATTTATAACAACCAGAACTTCTGGGGATTCTTGCAGTTTGATGATAACAGGTCGGAAGAAGAATGGTCAAAAGCAGAGATTTCTCTGCTAAACAGCTTTTCCAACAGCATTTCCAATGCCATTGACAGAAATTATTTGGAAAGCAGCCTGGTGAAAGCCAAGGAATCGGCGGAAACTGCCAACAAAGCCAAGTCGGATTTTTTGGCGCATATGAGCCATGAAATCCGTACCCCGCTAAACGGCGTGGTCGGTTTTACGGAATTGCTGTTAAAGACGCCATTGAACCAGACCCAGGCACAATACCTGAATATCGTCAACCAGTCCTCCAACACCCTTTTGCACACCATCAACGGGATTTTGGACTTTTCAAAAATAGAGGCGGGAAAGCTGGAACTCAACATCGAAAAATGCGATATATATGATTTGGTGGGGCAGGTCGCCGACGTGGTTAGTTTCGGCGCACACCATAAAAACCTTGAGGTATTGCTGGATATTCCTCCGGATCTTCCCCAATACCTGTACATTGATGAGACACGCCTCAAGCAGATTCTGATCAACCTTTTGGGCAATGCCGTGAAGTTTACTAGTAGTGGCGAGGTTGAGCTGAAAATCTCCCTGGTAAAGCCTTTGGAAAAAGGGTATTGTACCTGGCAGTTTGCGGTGAGGGATACCGGCGTAGGCATCCCAAAAAACAAACAGTCACGGGTAATGGAAGCCTTTTCCCAAGAAAATGCCTCCATCACCAAAAAGTATGGAGGCACAGGATTGGGGCTCGCGATTTCCAATAAGCTTCTGGAGCTTCTGGGAAGCCGGCTTACGCTGCACAGCGGGCGGGGAAAGGGAAGTACATTCTCTTTTGACATTGTCTTAAAATCCGAGTTGGGAACCCCCCTTCCTGTCAAAAAACACCCGGTGCTGAATAAAGCACTTGTGGTTGATGATAACAGCAGGAACAGGTCCATCGTCAGTGAGTTGCTGCATTTTCAGGATATCAAAACCGTGGAAGCCGAAACCGGGGAGGAAGCGTTAAAAATCTTCCAGTCCGAAGGTGATATTGATTTGGTAATCATGGATTATCAGATGCCCGGCATGGATGGGCTGTCGACCATAGAGAAAATGAGATTAGCTCAAATCACCTCCAGCGGGGAGCCTGAGTTTATCTTAATGCATGCTGCCTCCGAACATGAGCAGGTCATGGATGCATGTCAAAAATTGGGGATAAACCACCAGTTGTTCAAGCCTATAAAACCCAAGGATCTGTCTGATATATTTATAGCGTTGAACCGGGAGCCAGGCGCGGACCACCCGATGTATATGCAGGAAATAAATGAGCATGACCAGCCTGAATACAAGGTGCTCATCGTAGAGGACAATCCAACCAACATGTTGTTGGCCAGGATAATTATTCAAAAACTGATCCCCAAAGCAACGATAATTGAAGCACGGAACGGACTGGAGGCAGTGGACTATTGCAAAACCGAAGCACCTTCCATTGTATTCATGGATATACAGATGCCGGTCATGAACGGTTTTGAGGCAACCTGGGCAATAAAGGAACTGCCGCATTGTACACAGGTGCCCATCATTGCCTTATCGGCCGGAAATATTAAAGGCGAGGTGGAAAAGGCATTCCAATCCGGGATGGTTGATTTTCTTGCCAAACCCGTTGTAGAAAACAGCCTGAAAACAGCGTTGGGCAAATGGTTGCCCCGCAAAACGGAATCTTCGGAAACTTCCGGGCAATTTACCCCTTCCCCCTATACAAATGCGGCGGGCAGTGCCCACCTGGACCTGGACAAGATAAAGGAATACCTCGGAGACGATCCCACGACAATCCGTGAAGTACTTGAATTAACCCTGCAGGAACTGGAAGAGACGCCTTCCCGGATTGTTTTTAATATTGACCAGCGAAATCTTCAGGGTATACGCGAATCCGGACACAGGCTTAAAGGTTCATGTATGGTGGCCGGGTTAGAAAACCTGTTGGCGATCGCCCGTAGCTTTGAGCATATGCAGGAAATCCCTGAAGACGAGATCGATCAGATGAAGACCCAACTGCTCGGTGAAACTGAACTTGTAAAACGCAAAATAGAAGAGTACCTGCAATTAATTCCAGGGAAGCGCAACGGGAAATAACGCTTTGTTGTGCAAGACTATGCACCGGTCTATATTACTTTTTCAAAATAGGCAATGGTTTTTCTCAAGCCTTCCTCAAGCTGTATCTTCGGAGCCCAGGACAGTTCTTTTTTCGCAAGGTCAATCACCGGCCTTCTTTGCAACGGATCGTCAACCGGCAGGGGTAAAAACTTCAGTTTACTTTTAGATCCGGTTAATGAAATCACCAGGTTTGCCAACTCCAGCATCGTAAACTCCACGGGATTGCCAATGTTTACCGGCCCCACAAAAGAATTCGGGCTGTTCATCAATCTGTACATGCCATCAATCAGGTCATCCACATAGCAGAAACTTCGCGTCTGGCTGCCATCACCAAAGATCGTGATGTCGTCACCT
>DATGOS010000127.1:0-2700 GCA_035305725.1 Cyclobacteriaceae bacterium | reverse complement strand
CGATTGTGCTTTTTGTATCAGGCTGGCGAAGTCCTCAAAATTCCCCAACTCGGGATGGATGGCTTTATGTCCCCCTTCTTTCCCTCCTATGGCCCAAGGGGAGCCGGGATCCCCTTCATTGGCAGTAGTAGCATTATTAAGCCCTTTTCGGTGGCTGAGTCCAATCGGATGAATAGGCGGAAGATAGACAACGTCAAAACCCATTCTGGCTATTTCCGGAAGGATCCGCTCACAGTCTTTGAAGGTACCGTGCCGGCCCTCTTCTGGAGAAGTTGATCTGGGGAAGAATTCATACCAGGCACTGAACAGGGCCAGTTTTGATTCCACCTTAACCGGCAGGGTTTTGTATACGGTCAACATATGCTGTTCATACCGCCCGTACATCAAGTCTGTTACGCTCTCGCTTAAAGCATAAGAAACCGCTTTAGCTTCATGCTTTTCCGATCGAAGCAGTTCGGCGGCTTTTCTGATTTTCTTTTGGGTGGAAGATGGGGCATTTTGCGCTGCATTTTCCATCAGCTCTACACCGATAAGAAGTTCCGTTTTGATATCCTGATGATCATCGAATTTCTTTTGTAAACCTTGCTGCCAAGTGGTGAAGTGATCCACCCAAGCAGCAATAGTATATTCATACCTGCCTACCTGTTCCGGCACAAAACTTCCTTCCCAATGGTCGTTGGACATGAAATTCATAGGGCTCTGCTGCCATTTTTCCTTTCCTTTTTGGACTTTCCGGTATAAAAGGATTGCCTGTACTTTATCATGGCCGTCCGAAAAAATATCAGCCTGAACCTGTACCCGTTCGTTGACTACCCGCTTGATGGGATACTTCCCACAGTCGATTTGAGGGGTTACATTTTCTATATTAACCCTTTTTTGTCCTTCCAATTCTTTCATATAACTAAATCTAGTCTTTCGATTTTTATCTCAATTGATTTTGGAATAAGGATTATTTAAAGAAAAAACGTGCCTAACTATCGTTCTTTGATTTTCAATTTAAATAATTCCCCTTTCTGCTTGAGCATTATGCCTTGAATCTTTTTTTTAATTGGCATAATTATGAATGGATACCTCTTGATAATTGCCTCCGTTTGGTGGCTGAAATATAGCCTTTAACTTTTCTGTTCAAGATCATCCGTATATATGAATGAAAATATCATCCGGCCTGTAGGAGCGACGTATTCCAAAGGCACTTGCTTTTTTTCCGTGTGGGCTCCTTCTTTGTCTAAAGTCCAATTGGTGATCAAAGGGCAAAAGGAACCTTTGGAGATGGTTAAAGACCAAGACGGCTATTGGGAGGCGGAGGTAAAGGAGTGCACGCAGGGAACAAAATATATGTTCCTTTTGGATGGAGAACTTAAGCGTCCTGATCCCGCTTCTCTTTCACAGCCTGAAGGTGTCCATGAGTGGTCAGAAGTGGTTGATCACCAAGAGTATCCCTGGGGAGATGCTACGTGGCATCCTCCAGCTCTGGAGGATATGATCATCTATGAACTCCATGTAGGAACCTTCACCCAAGAAGGCACCTTTGAGGCAATTATAGGCAAATTAGATTATTTGCGGGAGCTGGGAGTTAACGCCATCGAAATCATGCCTATCGCCCAATTTCCGGGCAGCCGAAACTGGGGCTATGACGGTGTCTATCCCTTTGCCGCCCAAAATAGTTACGGGGGTGTTGGAAAACTGAAACAGTTGGTAGATAAATGTCACCAAAAAAACATTGCCGTCATTCTGGATGTGGTGTATAACCATATGGGCCCGGAAGGAAACTATCTTTCCGAGTTCGGCCCCTATTTCACTGATAAATACCATACCCCTTGGGGAAGCTCGCTCAACTTCGACGATGCCTATTGCGGACCGGTAAGGAATTTCTTTCTTCAAAACGCCATCGGATGGCTCAGGGATTTCCACATCGACGGGCTGCGTCTAGATGCGGTGCATGCGATCGTGGATAATAGTCCGGTTCATCTATTAAAGGAGCTGAGGATGCAGGTTGATGAATTGGAGCGGGATACGGGGAAAAAATATTGCCTTATCGCCGAAAGCGACATGAATGATATTAAAATCATATCCGATTATAGTAAGGGAGGCTATGGTTTGGACGGGCAATGGGTGGACGATTTTCACCATGCGGTCCATACACTGGCGACCGGAGAGAAGGGGGGATATTATCAGGATTATGGACAAATCAGCCACTTGGCCAAAGCCTTTAAGCAAGGCTTTATCTATGACGGCGTCTATTCCGACTATCGAAAGAAAAGAGTGGGAAGTCATGCTAAAGGTGTCGAGCCGGGCCAGCTGGTGGTTTGTCTGCAAAACCATGATCAGACGGGGAACCGGATGCTGGGAGAGCGGCTGTCCCAGTTGGTGTCTTTCGAGATGCTGAAACTGGCGGTGGGGACACTGTTGATCTCCCCTTATGTTCCCATGTTGTTTATGGGGGAGGAATACGGAGAAGATCAGCCCTTCCTCTACTTTGTCAGCCATACGGACCCCCAATTGGTAAAGGCCGTTCAGGAGGGCAGAAAAAGTGAATTCAAGTCCTTCGAATGGGGGGATGAAGTGCCGGATCCACAGTCAGAGGAGACCTTCAACCGCTCCAAATTGCGATGGGATTATGCGGATGATGTCTCCAAAAAAGTCGTATTCAACTTTTATAAGCAATTGATCGAATGGCGGAAGCAGGGTCTCTTTAAGGTC
>DATGOS010000126.1:0-4668 GCA_035305725.1 Cyclobacteriaceae bacterium | reverse complement strand
GCAGCGCCGGGTGGAGGGTCTGCCTGTCAGGCCCCATCACCAGGTGGTCCAAAGACTTGTCATATTCCACGGTAATAGGAATGATTCCTGGCCTTAAGTTGAAATTATTCCACCCGAATTTTGCCCTGATGACCGTATCCCGTTTTAGCTGATTCAACTTATCCTTATGAATCTCATATTTTGGATCTAATAGTATGGCGCGTTCCAGGGCCTGGATGGTCTGTTCCATTAGATTTTCCCCCTGGGTCCGTAAATCTTCCAGGGTCAGGTAAAGATTATAATAATAGACCCCGGTGTTGCTGTGATTGTCTATAGCCCTTTGGTAATAATCACGCGCGTCCGTGTAGTTCCCCATGCTGCTGTGGTAATTCCCCAACTGGTTCAAGGTGGCGGCAAGTTTTTTACGGTATAGGGGCTTGTTTACATCCGAACCCTGGCGAAGGGCTTCACGGATTGCGGCTTCGGCTTGGGACCATTGTTCCAGCCTGTAGTAGGTTTCTCCCAGATTGAAATGATAATTTGGTTTAGCTTTTTCCGTTTGAATGGCTTTTAGAAAGCAGTCTCTGGCTTTTTTCAGGTAATCTTTTGCGAAAGTATGGGCATAAAAGCGCAAGTAAACATTTCCCAGAAGGTTTTGAAATTGGGCGGGATTTAGGCTAAAAAACTGTTCCGAAATATCCTGAAAACTTTTCTTTATGTTGGCATTTTGGTCCGCAAGCAGCCAGTACAGCGTTAGAAAAGAACATTGGTCTTCGATCAGGAAATGGCTGTTGATGTTTTTGAGGTGCTTTTCGTGTAAGAAAAAATCCTCAATCAGATCCTGAATTTCCTTTTTTAGCGGCGCCAGGGACTCATGTCCCTTAGAGGATAAGAGTTGGCTGATCACCGAATAGCTGGCCATGAGCATGGGCTCAAAACTCAAAAGGGCGAGGCCATGGTTGGTGAATTGATAGTTTTTGTTCAATTTTATCCAATAGTCCTCAAGACGTTCAAATGAGGCATTCGGTAAATCATCCTTAAATAACTTGATCAGGGACGGTAGGATTTGCAGGTTTTCCTTTAATAAATCAAATTGCTTTGCGTGATAGTCTTCCTTAAGCACCTCCCAGGTGGTATGCAGGATTTTTAGTTCCTCCTTTTGTTCCCTGGATACCGCTGGGCTTCTTTTAAAAAGCTCTCTGACCAGCGTATTGATTTTAAAAAAGGTGATTTTGGCCATGGCCTGGTTTAGCGCGATGATAACGTTATGTTCTTGGGGATAAACGGTGCTCAGCTTCGTTCCCATTTTTTTAATACACTCCAGTTCCTGGATTTCGTTGGAAAAGGAGAGGATTTTTATAAGGCCCACTTTGAGCACTATATCATCTTCCACCTGCTTTTCCCAGGGGATTTGGTTTAGGCGGTCGATCAAATGCACATTTTTTTCCGTGCTTTTATCGGTCCCGCCCAGTAAGCCCGCCAACCGGCTGTTTTTACGGATGAGGTCTATGGGCGTATTGTAGATCCTTTTGCGGGCCTTTTTTAGCTCATCGTATTTTAACCTTAGCGTTTCGAGTTCCTCTTCAAGCTTTTTTACCTCTTTTTCCAGTTTTTCATTGGAGATGGCGTCTGTACCTGGGTCGATTGTTTTTTCGGAATTTTTTGAAAAGTTTTCCAGACCCGGATCTTTGTCTGTATTCAGCAGTCTTTCCAGTTTGAGTTCGGTGTTAAGTATTTCGTCTTGAGTCTTTTTTAGCTCTTCTTCAGGGACTTTTGAAATCAATGAGGAAGCAAATTGAATGGCGACCAGGGACCAGTTGGGCGCAAACTTCATGGCCTGCTCCATGCACTTGTCCGCTTCTGCCCATTCGCCAGCCCATCGGTAGGCGTTTTGAAGGTTGTACCAGGCGACGGCCATTTCAGGGTTTTCCTCTGTTGCTTGTTCAAAGGCTGATATGGCCGATAACAATTTTTCCTCATCCCCATGATAATGGAAATGCCGGAGGCATGCGTTTCCAAAATCATTGAGCACAAAAGCAAAGGCAATCTGTATGGTTTTGGCGGAATATAGTTCGGCGCCGGGCACTTCACCTGCCTTCCTGAGGGCGGTGATCCGGTCAGTCACTGTTTTGTGGTAGGTTTCGAACCTCCGTAACATTTGGTCATTAAGGGCATCATAGTCGGTGCGGTTGCCACGGCTGCTTTCTAACAGGCTAAAAGCGCCGATAGAAGGATCAATCGCTGATGCCTCTAGAAAACGGTTTCTACATGCATTGAAGTCGCCTTTTTCGGCAGCTATCCTGGCCAGGCGGAAATTGATGTCTCCGATGAAAGTTTCCCTGGACAAGGCTTTGACTTCCGCACCGTCTCTAAGGATCTTTTCCGCCCTGGGGTCTTCCACGAGCCAAAAAAGATGACCTTTTGCACCCATGGAGGCGATATTGCCGGCATTGGTAGACAAAACTTCATCGTATGCGCTGATCACTGTTTGGGCCCGTTCGGGAGATATTTCATCCTTTCGCCGGAAATCTTTTTCCAGGGCATTGGCTAAAAACCAGTGTGCGATCTGGAAACCGGGCTCCAGGTCCACGGCATTTTGGAAATACAATAAACCCCTGTTCAATTCCGGCTCCAACAGGCCTTTGGCCAAAAGATAAAAGGGGTTGCTGCTTAGTTCATCCGGCGCGGTTACCTCCGCCCATTTAGCCTGTTCGTTGGCTTTAATGATTGCCCCGAGCGACTGGTAAGTAAGGGCACTGGTGATGTAAGCCTCAAAAAGTATTTTCCTTTGTCGGTCAAAAACAGGCTTATCCTGATTTTTGATATTTGTCACTTTTTTATTTCCCTGGATTTTCAGCGACCGGGTCAGGAAATCCAAGCGGCTCACCTCCTTGATTTTCCCAATTCGCCTGTGCAAATCCTCCAAATCTCCTATTACAGGTTCCAGTAGCTCCGGCAGCGCGAAAAGCGGATTCTTTTTTCTCCCCGACAGGCTGGCCATTTGGTTTCGATATATCATGCATTTGGCGTATCCGATGACGGATTTCGCCCAGGCATGCCTATAAGAGACGTAATGGACAATGGAGGCCCAGCGCAAACGTACCACCCGGGAGCGCCAATGGGAAGGTATGCCTATTTTATGGAAATGAGCCAGGGAATGTTTGAAAAGGGATATCGCTCTTTCATAGCCGTCAATGGTATTGGAGCGGGCAAAATCCTCCGCTTCATGATACAAGGCCAGCGCCTTTAGATAATTGGACGGAAAAAGTTTGATTTTTTCCTTTACATCCTCTTCTATCCGGGCATACACTTCAGTGGATATCCTGGAATACACCCTTTCCACAATTTGATTATAGTCGCCGGGCGACAAAACAGGGATCCCGGGTTGTTTCTCCCCTGGACCGGTTTCGGCGAAGGAAGTTAAAACATACCGGATAGGGGTGGCCAGGGAGGCAGGTGTGGCCCGTGGACCTATTCTGATCAGCGGGGTGATCTGAACCACCCAAGACCCGTTTTCCTCCAGCCTTAACACATAGTGCCCATAAATATGGATATGGGAAGCTTGTTTTAGCGTGGAGGGGCTTTTATTGGCATCTCCGGCATCTTGGGCAGAGTATTCCTCAAGAACCGAAAAACGCTTGATCCTTTCGTTGAGCAGGTTTTTTAGGTCATGGTCCAGCAGGTTTTCAAGCCTGTCAGCCCCGGACAGCGGTGTTTCTTCCTTATCCCCCAGCGGCCGAAAGGGCTCGATCCAGAAGGTATAGCGGAAAGGTTCCCTGGACTCGCGGAGGAAAGCATTTGTAAAACGCAGCAAAAAAAAGGCAAGCAGGGAAAGGATAAAAACTGCCCAAAAGACAATTTGAAGCGGACTGGAAAACCAGGCGGAAATTGGCGGCAGTCCGGTTCCGATGGATAACAGTTGGTCTCCTTTTTCGATAAACAAAAAAATCACCTGCAGCACCGCGACTGCGACAGCCAGGTAGCCCGCGATGGTCCCTCTCTCTTTTCGTCTAAGCAAGGTCGCCTCCAGGTCCCCGATCCGGTCGATTTGTTCGGGCGTCAGCAAAAGTTCTTTTATTTTCATAGCAGGCGAAAAATTATGAAAAGTGTGGTGAAGGTTTGGTCCTTAATGATTTTTGGTTTTGAAATCCTCTACCTACGAATATACGTAAATTGCATCATTTAATAAGTTTCCTTTTCCCCTGATGGTCCTTTTTGGAAGAGCAGCTCAGGCAAAAGGATTTTGATCTCACGGTCTGTTAGGAAATCTATGAACTCAGACAGTGATCGGGTGTGCAACACCGCCCCGTTGCTTTTTATCCCTCCCAGGGAAAGAATTTTCTTTGAATTTTTCTCAACTTCTATATCTATAAAAGTAACGTGATACATACCCAAAACCGTCAATTTGTTTAGCTTGCTCAATGCCATCTACTATTTTGCCTCATATCTGGAGCAGTGTGGTATGGGTGATGAAATTAACCGTACACAGGTGGAGGAAACAGCTTTTTCCCTTTACCAGGCGAACTATCCGGCTATGGAAATGCATGCTTCCGAGGCCCTGGGTTTTCGCGAATTCCCTTTCTGGGGCGAATATTAGAAACGAAATGAAACCGCGCTGGCCGCCTGGTAGGCGTGCAAAACGGTCTTTACGCAGGTTCCCAGTTCCTTCTTCACCTCAAAATCCCAAAA
>DATGOS010000125.1:0-7350 GCA_035305725.1 Cyclobacteriaceae bacterium | reverse complement strand
CAAAGCTTCCGCCATTACGCCCGTACCGGGAGGGGTGGGGCCGATGACCATTGCTTCCTTGCTGTACAATACGCTGTTGGCCGCGGAGAAGAAGGTTTACCGGTAGTTCTCCAAACCTACCCAAACAGCGTCCGCGGCAGGCGGAAAAGAAGTTGGGTGCCGATGCTTTTGATAAAGCACTTCCGGAAGTGAACTTTTAGTGTTAATGTCAGGATCACCGCTAAGCGCTGAGGTTTTGAGCCAAGTAAATTAACTTGTATGGTTAAACCATAAAGACTAGTGCTGGCCAATACTGGAAAACCTGTTTCTTAATGTTCCTCAATTCCTAAATGGTTTTTTTTCATACTCAGCTATTCTATTCCTTTTTTAACCATTGAGAAGTTAAGGTTCATTAAGCTTTCTTCCTAGGGCCCCTCCAGCATTTTGCTCATTGTGGTTTTTTCGGAACGTGGGTTCCTTCTGGCTTGATCCTTACGATCTTGTTGTCTTTCATGACCAAACCCCGAGTTCTTTTGCTTCTTGAACTCGATCAGCTTTTCGTAGGTCTTTTCAAGCCCTAAAAGAATCTTGTCCCTAAGCTCCAGTTGTTTTTCAACGGTGGTCATATTGTTTTTGAGTTCATTGAACGTTGGATGATTGATTATCGCAAATTGCCTGTCAACGGTTTTTTGTGCCAATAATTCGTGCCTTCCCATCGAATTGTCAAATATAAATGTGCCGTCAACAAGCGGCAGATAAATATCAAACAGGTTTACAAACTCTTTACATTCGATGATTTCGGGCAGAATGGTAAACGATGCGGTGGTTTTTCCTGCTCCGTTGCATCCCGCAACAACGTAAAGTTTTTTGTCGGCCAAAGACCCAAACATACGAAATTAAGGGATATGAAAAACAAAGTCTTAGTCTGTGAAGTGGGCACAGGCGCTGGGTGTAATTGCAATAATACCCTTCAGTTCTTTTTGATCTTGCAAAGCCTTTTTATCTCTCTATAATTTTGTCCTCAATTTTTAAATCAATGGTACAATTCTTCCTTCCACCATGTCCGGATAATCCTTACCTTTGCAGGTTAATGATTTACCCGGCGGTTCAATCACCCGCTTAAACAAAAATTGCAATGAATACGAACGAGGCCGTGGGGCAGGGACTGATGCTTCCGTTAATGGAGGCATTTTATACGATTCAGGGAGAAGGCACTTATACCGGACATCCCGCTTACTTTATCCGTCTGGGGGGATGTGATGTGGGCTGTGTATGGTGTGATGTAAAGGAATCCTGGGAGGCTGGAAAATGGCCTTTGCAATCCATCGAGGATATCGTAGCGGGCGCCATGTCCTATCCGGGACGGCTGGTGGTGATTACAGGCGGCGAGCCTTTGTTGTATCCGTTGGGTCCCCTGACCGCCCTTTTGAAAGAAAATGGATTTACCATCAACCTGGAAACCTCCGGTACCCGTCCGTTTTCCGGAACTTTTGACTGGGTATGCTTTTCCCCAAAAAAATTCAAGGCCCCGCACCCTGATATCTACCGGGAAGCGGATGAATTAAAAGTGATTATTTTTCACAAAAGTGACTTTCAATTTGCCGAAAAACACGCTGCCCTGGTTCATCCCCGCTGCAAAAAGCTCCTGCAGCCGGAATGGAGCAGGGCCAGCCGGTTTGCCAAACCCATCGTGGAGTATGTAAAAAGTCACCCAAGTTGGAATATTTCCCTACAAACTCATAAATTTATGGATATTCCATAAGTATGAAAACAGCGGTCTTGTGTTTTTTCTTGTTGCTGCCTGTCTATGGGCTTTTTGCACAGGAATATTCTGTGATAGACCGGCGGGCGATAAAGTGGCACGAGGAAGCGGTGGATTTGACCAAGAAGCGGATGTATAGGGAAGCCCTGGAAAAGTACCAGGCATCCTTTGAAAGAAGCAGTGATTTTTTCGAATCTTATATCCAGATGTCCAGGTTGCTTTTGACAATGGGTGAACTTGAAAGATCATTGGCCGTGGCGCAAAAAGGAAATGCCCGGGTGAAAAACGACAAATACTTCCAGGCGGAGTTTGGCTGGCTGATCACCAATATCTTTCTTAAATCAGGAGAATTTGAACAGGCACTGGCCAAGATGGAGGAAACGGATCCGATTCTGCAGCCCGATTTCAAAGATTCACCCCAGTATAGGGAAATTAAGGAAAAGCTGGACTTCATTGCGGAACAGCTTGAAAATTCGAGCGACATCAAAAAAGAACCGCTAAATTATCCGCTCAACCAGTTCAAACTCCAGTATTTCCCGGTACTTACCGCGGACAGCAAGAAAATATTATTTACCAAAAGAGACGGCTTGAACAGCTATGACCATGAGGATATTTATGTTTCTTATCAGGAAGGGGAGGAGTGGTCCACGCCCGTTCCCATTGATCCGGCCATCAATACCCGGTACAATGAAGGGACCTGCACAATCTCCGCGGACGGAAACATCCTGATTTTCACCTCCTGCGATGCGCCGGACTCTTTTGGAAGCTGTGATCTGTACAGCAGCTACAAAATAGACGGAAAGTGGCAAAGACCCTCCAATATGGGCAACATGATTAATTCCAGGTCCTGGGATTCCCAGCCGTCCCTGTCTGCGGACGGCAGCATGTTGTTTTTCGCTTCTAACAGAAGGGGAGGATTTGGCGGGAATGACATCTGGTTCTCCTACAGGAAAGACGACGGCAGTTGGGCCGAGGCGAGCAACCTGGGAGAGGCCGTCAATACGGATAGGGACGAGGTGTCGCCCTTTATTTATTTCAACAACGAGCTGCTATTTTTTGCTTCTGACGGACACATGGGCTTTGGCGGTAAGGACCTGTTTATGTCCAGGCTGAAGGACGGTAATTTCGACGTGCCAGAAAATCTGGGGTACCCGATCAATGACCACCAGGACCAACTGGCCCTGTTTATCACGGCGCAGCAGGATTTTGCTTATTATACCGAAAATACCTACCATGAGGGCCAGGTAGACAGTTCCCTGATTTACCGCTTCAATTTTCCTCGGGAGATCGACCTTGGTGAAGCCCTGGTGGTTACGGAGGGAAAAATTGTCAACAGCAAAACCCTTGAGCCCATAGATGCAAGGCTGTCCCTGGTGAATCTCACCAATGACAGTACCCTGTATGAGTTCCGATCTGACGGGCAAACCGGTAACTTTATAATGATTTATCCTGACAAATCCTTTTCAGGCCTATATGTGGAAAAGCCCGGTTTTATTCCGAAAATCTACAATGTGGAAAAGGACAGCCTCAAGGACATCAAAAACATGCAAATCGCGCTAAACCCGGTGGCCCCGGGAGAGCAATTTATTTTTGAAAATATATTTTTCGATTTTGACAAGTGGGATTTAAAACCCGAATCGCTAAGTTCCTTAAAACGGTTGAAAAACTTTTTGGAGGAAAATCCAGAGATATCCTTGTTGATATCCGGACATACCGACAATGTGGGCGCCCAGTCTTATAATGAAAATCTGAGTCTGAAAAGAGCGGAAAGTGTCAAAAACAACCTTGAAGCCCAAGGCATTGCTTCCGAAAGGCTGGAAACCAGAGGAATGGGCGATCAACAACCTTTGGCTCCCAATGACTCGGAAGAAAACCGGGCATTAAACAGAAGAATTGAAATTGTACTGCAATAAGCTGCATACTGATTTTTGGTTCTAAAATTTCTAAATTGCTATTATTAACCCATACAAACATGTAACTTTAATCCACATCAACCCTGAGTGAATATAACCCACTATCGCAGCATTGGATTATGAGGAAAATTCTACTATATGGAATTCTGTTTCTTTGGATTTCGTCAGAGGCCCTGGCCCAGGGGACGGTCACCGGAACAGTTACTTCTTCCGAGGACGGGCTGCCGGTTCCCGGTGCCACCGTGTTGGTCAAAGGTACCATTATAGGAACGGCAACGGATCTCAACGGGCGTTACTCCATCAATGTGCTTTCAGGATCGGATGAATTGGTTTTTAGTTTTGTGGGGTTAACCACGCAGGAGGTAGCCGTCAACAACCGCTCTTCCATTGATGTGGTGATGACGCCGGAGATCACTTCCCTCACCGAATACGTGGTCACTGCTTATGGAGACCAGACCCGCAGGGAAGTAACCGGAGCCATTGCTTCGGTAAAGGGAGAGGTATTCGCGGACTTGCCAATCCAGTCCTTTGACCGGGCCATGCAGGGAAGGGTGGCAGGAGTACAGGTAACTTCCAGCTCGGGCCAGCCGGGAGGCACGCTCAATGTGCGGATAAGGGGGGTCGGTTCGATCAACGCGGGCACCGCACCGCTGTATATCGTGGACGGGGTGCAAGTAGCCGCAGGGAGCCAGTCGGGACAGGGATCCCAAAATGCGCTGGCATCGATCAACCCGAATGATATTGCATCCATTGAGGTTTTAAAGGATGCCGCCTCCGCTTCTATCTATGGGGCCCAAGCCGCCAACGGGGTCGTCCTGATCACCACCAAGAAGGGAGCGGACGACAGGACTAAGTTTAGGCTGTCCGTGCAGGAGGGGATCGTGCAACCCCTTGAATTGTACGATGTGATGAATGCCAATCAACTGGCTTCCATCAAGCGGCAGGCTTATATCAATGCTGGACTGGATCCAAATGATGCCACGGCAATCTATGGAAGTCCCGGGGACAGAGAACTCGTTACGACCGATTGGGTAGACGCAATATTTAGAGAAGGCAGGCTAAGTATTTATGATCTTTCCGTGTCTGGTGGGGATCAGAAAACACGTTTTTATTTGTCAGGTTCCCATACTTTTCATGAAGGGCAGGTGATTATGTCCGATTACACCAGGACTACGGGGCGACTCAACCTCACCCATCATCCGTCAGAAGATTTTACAATTAACGCAAATATTGCCCTTGCCCGCCAAATCACCAATGGTTCGATCGACCGGGGCAATTATGTCAACAGTCCTTTTGTCGCTGCTTATGTGGCCCGGCCCAATGTGCCGATTTACAACGAGGACGGGACATTTGCGCCATATCCCAGTTCCCACCTTTTTGGCTACAATATCGTGCAGGGTGTGGAACAGGAACTGAGAAGAGGATCAACCTTCCAAACCGTCTCCAATCTGCAAATGACTTACCAAATCCTGCCCTGGCTTGGTGTAACGGCTTTCGCGGGGATAGATTTTTCGGACAATAGGGATGAAAACAATAGGCCCTCCACCATTCCGGTGTTTTCCGATTATGGGGGCGCGACTTACAACGCGGACCGCCGATTGATCAACACCAATGCCAACGCAAATTTTAATTTTAATAAAAAATTCAATGAGGTCCATACCCTTACGGGCATATTGGGTTATGAGTATAAATATGAGACGTATGAATTGACAGATGCGGAAGGACGGAATTTCCCAAATCCTACCCTCAGATACCTGCAAAATGCCGCTGTGCCCTATTATGTGGGGGGCTTTTATACAGAATATAAAATGGCGGGCTTTTTTTCCCAGGCCAGGTATGACTACGACGACCGCTATACTGCGGAGATTACCGCCAGAAGGGACGGTTCCTCCAGGTTTGGCTATAATCACCAGTGGGGAACCTTTTGGGCGGCATCCGTGGGCTGGAGGCTTTCGTCGGAAGGATTTATGGAAAACGCAGTGTGGGTAGATAACCTTAGGGTTAGGGTATCGCACGGCATCACCGGCAATTCCGATATCGACAATTTCCAATCCAGGTCGCTGGTAGGGACCGAAGGGCAGTACCTTGGCAACGGGGCGCTAAGCTTCGTCCAGTTGGGCAATGATTTGTTGACCTGGGAAGAGGCCGCTACAACAAACCTGGGGGTGGACGGTACGTTTTTTAACGGGCGTATCATTGCCACTATAGACGTTTGGCGAAAAGATTCCGACAAACTCCTTTTCGACACTAAGCTTCCCATAGATTCCGGTTTCGAAGAAATTACCAGAAACGCAGGTCACCTGCGGAATGAAGGCATTGACCTGGATATCCAGACGACGAACCTGGTTGTCGGTAAATTTAAATGGGCCACCAACTTCAACACTTCTATTTTCTCCAATGAACTAAAAGAACTGTATGAAGGCAAAGACAGCGTGGGCACCGAATTAATCGTGGGCAAACCCAGCAAATTTTACTTTGGTTATGAATACGCGGGCGTGAACCCCGCTAATGGCTCCCCAATGTACTTCGACAAGGACGGGGAATATACCTATTCCCTGGCCGATGCGGACCGCAGGTACCTTGGCAGTGCCTTGCCCTGGACGTACGGAGGCCTTTCCAATACCTTTTCCTTCGGGCCGGTTTCCCTGGAACTGTTCTTCCAGTATCAGTACGGCAACCTTGCCCATAACTACGACATTTACAACCTGGGGCAGTCAGGTTCTATTGGCCAGGACAACCAGACCGTGGACCAGCTAAATTTTTGGCGTGCGCCCGGAGACATCACCAACACCCCCAAACCCTACGAAGGAGGCATTATTCCCGGCCATGCCGGTTACCAGCAGTTTTCCACGCGCATCATATCGGATGGAAGTTATATCCGCCTCAAACAGGTGACATTAAATTATTCCCTGCCATTACAGGTATTAAAGAAAGTGGGTGTTCAGGACGGTAATATTTATGTTCAGGGATTGAATCTGTGGACCTATACCAAATACAACGGACTTGATCCGGAAGTCAACTCATTAGGCAATACGTTCGGCACTTATCCCAGCTCGAAACAGGTAACGGCCGGCTTAAACCTTACCTTTTAACCGGGATTTTTATGAAAAAGCAGTTATATATAATTTATGCGGTTGCGGCTTCAGCGACGGTTGCCTGCACCGATTTGGCAACCACTCCCCGGCAAACCCTGACCCCGGAAGTAGCCCTTGCAGACCTTTCGGGATATGAGGCCCTTGCTTTTTCCATGTACAGCCGTGCCAACAATTTCGATTATTATGGGCAAACCATGATGATCGCGCCTGAAATATTGGCGGACAATCTCAGGATTCTGGCCAATACGGGCAGGTATACCGGAGAGGAAGCAAACGGGGAGCGTGAGCATATTGAAATTTGGGATACAGACGTTTACGGGGGGATCAACGACGCCAATTTAATTATATCCGGCATAGACAATGAGGAGGTGTCCGGGGACAAGGATTGGAAGGCCATTATCAAGGGTGAAGCCTATTTCATGCGCGCCTTGTTTTATTTTGACCTGAGCCGGGTCTATGGGTACGAGCCGGGGAAGGAAGTGAACGGGTTCAACCTGGGCCCGATCCTACGGCTGGAGCCTACTACCGCCGCCTCACAGGCAGATTTCCGGACCAGGGCCACGAATGTGCAGGTTTATGAACAGATTGAGCAGGATTTATT